>JASLEW010000044.1 GCA_030150965.1 Thermoanaerobaculia bacterium
GGCCCAGGCCCGGCGGACGCCGCGGGCGCTGGCGGTGGCCGACGGCACGCGGCGGTGGACCTTCGGCCAGCTCGCCGCCGGCGCCGACCGCCTGGCCCGCACGCTCGACGCGGGCGGCGTCGGTCCCAGCAAGGTGGTCGCCATCCACCTGGAGCGCTCGGCGGTCGAGACCCTGGCGCTGCTCGCCGTGCTCCGCGCCGGCGGCGCCTACCTGCCGCTCGAGCCCGGCGCGCCGCGGGAGCGGTTGCTGGCGATCCTGGAGGATGCGCGGCCGGCGGTGCTGGTGACGCGCGCGGCCCTGGCGCGGCATCTGGATGCCGGCCTGCGCCTGGCGGTGGGCCGGGTGGTGGAGGTGGACGGCCTGGAGGAGCTGGTGAGCGCGGACGCGGTGGCGGGGGAGGCGGGCGGCCCGCTGCCGGCAGCGCCCGGGGCGGTTGCGGCGGGTTCGGCGGTTGTGGAGGGACCGGCGGGTGTGGACGCTCCGCGGGGACTGGCGGGTGTGGACGCTCCGCCGGAAGTGGCGGGTATGGACGCTCCGCGGGGAGTGGCGGACGAGGAGGCCCTGATCGCGGCGGTGGCCGCGGGATGGCCCGAGGCGCTGCCGGACCAGCCGGCCTACATGATCTACACCTCCGGCTCGACCGGCACGCCGAAGGGGGTGGTGGTGCCGCACCGCGGCTTGAGCAACCTGGCGGCCTGGCATGCCGAGGCGTTCGGCGTCACCGCCGCCGACCGCGCGAGCCGTCTTGCCGGCCTGGCTTTCGACGCCTCGGTGTGGGAGCTCTGGCCCTACTGGTGCCGCGGCGCCGCGGTCCTGCTGCCGCCGGAGGAGGTGCGGCTGTCGCCCGCGGCCCTCAGGCGGTGGCTGGAGCGCGAGGCGGTGAGCGTCGCCTTCGTGCCCACGCCGATGGCCGAGCGGCTGCTCGCCGAGGAGTGGCCGGCGGCGGCGCGCCTGCGCCTGCTGCTGACCGGCGGCGACGCCCTGCACCGCCGGCCGCCGGCCGGCCTGCCCTTCCGCGTGGTCAACAACTACGGCCCGACCGAGAGCACGGTCGTCGCCACCAGCGGCCCCGTGGCGGCGCTGCCCGGCACGGCCGGGCCGCCGGCCGGTGGCGCCGGTGCCGCGGGCGTCCTCGGCGCCCCGGAGGCATTGCAGGCGCTCGATGCCGCGGGCGCTCCGGCCATCGGCCGGCCGATCCGCGGCGTCCGGGTCTATCTGCTGGGAGCCGACCTCCAACCGGTGCCGATGGGCGTGCGCGGCGAGGTGTACCTTGCCGGCCACGGCCTGGCGCAGGGCTACCACCGCCAGCCCGAGCGCACCGCCGCGAGCTTCCTGCCCGATCCCCTCGCCGCCCTCGGCGAGAGCGGCGAGAACGGTGCCGCCCCCGGCTCAGGGTGCGGCGCTTGGACCTCCGCGGCATCCGGCGGCGCGCGCATGTACCGCAGCGGCGACCTGGCGCGTTACCTGCCGGATGGGCAGTTGGAGTTCCTGGGGCGGCGCGACACCCAGCTCAAGGTGCGCGGCTTCCGCATCGAGCCCGGCGAGATCGAGGCCGCGCTGTGCCGCCATCCGGCGGTGCGGGAGTGCGCGGTCGTCGCCCAAGGCCCCGCCGAGGGCGGTGCTCCCGGCGCCGGCGCCGGCAGCGCGGACTCGGTCGCCGGCGGTGATCTGGGAATCGGCGCCCCCGGCGGCGCCGAGCGCCTCCTGGTCGCCTTCCTGACCGCGCGCCCGGGCAGCCCGTCGGCCCCGGCGGCGCCGCCGCCCGCGGCCGGCGAGCTGCGCGCCTTCCTGGAGGACAAGCTGCCGCTGCACATGATCCCGGCGCGGTTCAGCTGGCTCGACGCCCTGCCGCTCACCGCCAACGGCAAGGTGGACCGCCGGGCCCTGGCCGCGGCGCCGCTGGCGGCCGAGGAGCGCGCCGCGCGCCCGGTGGCGCCGGGCACGCCGCTCGAGATGCTCCTGGCCGGGATCTGGCAGGAGGTGCTGGGGTGCGCGCACATCGCGGCCGACGACGATTTCTTCGCCTTGGGCGGCCACTCGCTCAAGGCGATGCAGGTGGTGGCGGAGCTGCGCGAGATCTTCCAGCGCGACTTCACGCCCGACGTGGTGTTCCTCGCCCCCACCATCCCGCGGCTCGCCGCCGAGCTCTTCCCGGCCGAGGAGGAGCGGCAGCTGGCGGAGAGAGTCGCCGAGCTGGTGCTGGGCGAGGCGCCGGCGCCGGCCGCCCTGGAGCTGGTGGGGCCGGCCGCCGGCGGCCCGCGGGTGAGCTGAGCCCCGGCTGGGCTCGGGCCGGAGGGGGCTAGCAGGCTGCTGAAAAAGGCCGTGCGTCGCGTTGCGAGCGCCGCGGGGCCGGATGCAAGGCGCCGCGACGCAGGCGATTCCGGGACATCGTCGAGGAGCGGCAACGCCGCAGACGGCCCCGCGCCGCCGCAACCCGCAGGGCGCAGCGCGGCGTGCGGGATTTTTCAGCAGCCTGCTAGAGGAGCCCCTCGCTCCTCATCAGCTCGGCGTTGAGCAGGGCGGCGCCGGCGGCGCCGCGCATCACGTTGTGCGACAGGGCGACGAGCTTGTAGTGCAGGACCGGACACTCGCGGACGCGGCCGACGGCGGTGGCCATGCCGCGCTCCAGGCCGGCGTCCTTGCGCGTCTGCGGACGGTCGGGAGCCTCCAGAAGGTGGATCGGGTGCCGCGGCGCGGTGGGCAGTCGGCGCTCCTGCGGCAGACCGCTGAAGCCGGCCAGGGCCGACAGCAGCTCCTCGCGCCGCGGACGCTCCGCGAACTCGATGCTGACCGCGACCAGGTGGCCGTCGACGGCGGCCACCCGGTGGCAGGCGGCGCTGACGGCGAAGGGCAGCGGCCGGACCGCGTCCTCCACCAGGTCCCCCAGGATCTTCTGCGGCTCGCTCTCCACCTTGGGCTCCTCGCCGCCGATGTTGGGAATGACGTTGCCCAGGATGTCGAGCGACGGCACGCCGGGGTAGCCGGCGCCCGAGACCGCCTGCATGGTGGTGACCAGGACGCGCCGGAGCCCGAAGCGGCGCAGCGGCGCCAGGGCCATCACCAGCACCACCGCGGCGCAGTTGGGATTGGTGACGATCGCGCCCTCCCAGCCCCGGCCGCGGCGCTGCACCGGCAGCAGGCCGAGATGGTCGGGGTTGATCTCGGGCACCAGCAGCGGCACGTCGGCGGCCATGCGGAAGTGGCTGGAGTTGGAGATCACCAGGTGGCCGGCGGCCGCGAAGGCGGCCTCGATCTCGCCGGCCTGCGTGCCGCTCATCGACGAGAAGACCACCCGCGGCCCGCGGCCGGGCACGCACTCCTCGACCGCGAGATCGCCGAGGGCGGGCGGCGGCGCGCCCTCGAGCTGCCAGCTCGCGGCCTCGCGGTAGGGGCGGCCGGCGCTGCGGTCGCTGGCCGCAAGCCAGCGCAGGTCGAACCACGGATGGCCGTCGAGCAACTGCACGAAGCGCTGACCGACGGTGCCGGTGGCGCCGAGGATGCCCACCTCCATCCTTGAAACGGCGCGCCCTTCCCGCGCCGGGGAGACGGTGTGCCCCTCCCGCAGGGTGGCGGCGGCGTCCTGCGCCGCGGGCTCCTGGGTGGGACGTGGCGGCGCGCCGGCCGGGCTCGGGGCGGCGGTGCCTGCCGGCGGCGGCTCGGCGATGAATGGTGATCGCACGGGCATTCTAGGTGCTCTCCGATGTGAGGCCGGTCCCGAGGGTCGCGATGGACCGGCGGATCCTTTCGTGGCGCTCGTCGCCGGCCGATCCGGCGCCGCCAACATCGCCAACATCGCCAGCATCGCCAACATCGCCAACCGCCGCCTCGTCGAGCAGCCGCCGCACCAGCTCGGCGTAGAGGCGGACCGCCTCCAGCAGCTCCGCCTTGGCGACGTGCTCGTGCGGCGTGTGGGCGACGTGGATGCTTCCCGGCCCCAGCAGCAGCGGCTCGCCCCAGGCGGTGAGCCGCGGGATGTCGGTGGTGTATTTGACCACGGTGCTGGCGAATCCGGCCAGCGCCCGCAGCTCGACGGCCGGCACCTCGCGCACCTCGGCCACCCGCACGCCGTCGAGGGCGGCGAGGAGGTCGCGCCGCAGCTGGGCCGTGTCGCCCACGGTGCGCACCATGATCTCGGCGCGCGCCTGGTCGGCGACGACGTTGGCCGCCCGCCCGCCCTCCAGGGTGCCGATGTTGAGGGTCGTGTCGCCGAGCGCCGGGGAGCTGGGCAGCGGCACCTGCCGCACCCGGGCCAGCGCCGCGAGCAGGCGGTCGATGGCGGAGTCGCCCAGCTCCGGGTAGGCGGAGTGCGCCGCCCGCCCTTCGGCCTCGACCGCCAGGTACAGCGCTCCCTTCGATCCCAGGCCGAGACGGTTCTCGGTGGGCTCGCCGTCGATCAGGAAGCGGCTGCCGCGCGGCTCCCGGTTGGCGGCGGTGGCGCCGGCGCTGTCGGTCTCCTCGCCGACGACGAGGAGCACGCCGAAGCCGCGCACCCCCTTGTCGAGCAGGCTCTCGGCCGCGCCGAGCATGGCGGCGATGGCGCCCTTGGCGTCGCAGGCGCCGCGGCCGTGGATACGCTCGCCGTCCTCCGCGGACGCGATGAAGGGCGGCACGGTGTCCATGTGGGTCGAGAGCACCGCCACCGGCCGGCCCCAGGCGGCGAAGAGGTTGAAGCGGCCCGCGGGGCCGGAGGCGACCGGCAGGCGCTCGACGCTGCCGCCGCCGGCCCGCCGCGCGAGCTCCCGAAGGTGCCCCTCCAGCGCCTCGCCGACGCGCTGCTCGCCGCCGCTCACCGACTCGATGTCGATCAGCTCGCGGGTGAGGGCGAAGAGGGCCTCCGGGGTCATGAGAAAGGTAGTCTACATGCCGGTGCCGGCCGCGGCCCCGGGCCGCGGCCCTGGAGCGCCGTGGAGGGAGCTGGAAGGCTTCCGGCGGCGGCGCCGGTGCCGCCCCCGGAGCGTCCTGCCTGGACTCCGGTCCCGCCGTGATCTTCCTTGGCGAGAGGGCCTTGCCCGCGGCTCCAGCTTCCCAGGCAGGCTCCGTCCATTTGCGGATACACTACGCCCCCATGATCGGAATCGACCTCTCGGGCAAGCGCGCGCTGGTGATGGGCGTGGCCAACGCGCGCAGCCTCGGCTGGGCCATCGCCGAGCGGCTGCGCGACGCCGGGGCGCAGCTGGCCTTCAGCTACCAGGGCGAGCGGCTGCGCGAGGAGCTGGAGAAGCTGACCCGCGGCCTGCCGGACAGCCGCATCTACGACTGCGACGTGCGCAGCGAGGCCGACCTCGCCGCCATGTTCGCCGACCTCCAGGCGTCCTGGGGGAGCCTCGACTACCTGGTGCACGCCATCGCCTTCGCGCCGCGCCCGGCGATGGACGGCCGCTACCTCGACACCACCCGCGAGGACTGGCTGACCGCACTCGAGGTCTCCGCCTACTCCCTGGTGGCGGTGGCGCGCGGCGCCGAGCCGCTGCTGCGGCCCGACGGCGCCATCGTCACCCTGTCCTACTACGCGGCGGAGAAGGTGGTGCCGCGCTACAACGTCATGGGGATCGCCAAGAGCGCGCTGGAGGCCAGCGTCCGCTACCTGGCCTACGAGCTGGGCAGGCGCCAGGTGCGGGTCAACGCGGTCTCGGCCGGCCCGGCGCGCACCGTGGCGGCGCGCAGCATCCCCGGCTTCATGAAGATGTACCACAAGGCCGCGGGCATCGCGCCCCTCGGCCGCAACGTGACCCACCAGGAGATCGGCAACCTGGGCCTGTTCCTGCTCTCGCCGCTGGCCGGCGGCATCACCGGCGAGACCGTCTACGTGGACGCCGGCTTCCACGTCATGGGGATGGAGCTGGGGGACGACGCGGCTGAAGGGTAGAGCCACGCCGCCGCGCCGCGGCCGATCGACCGTCTCCGCGCCCGGTCCAAGGACACCATGCACGCCCTGATCCTCGCCGGCGGCAGCGGCACCCGCTTCTGGCCGCTGTCGCGCCGCGGCCGCCCCAAGCAGCTCCTGGCCCTCGATGGGGAGGTCAGCCTGCTGCGGGCGACGGCGCTGCGCCTGGCGCCCCTGGTGCCGCCCGAGGCGCTCTGGGTCTGCACCACCCGGGAGCTGGCGGCGGCGGTGCGCCGCGAGCTGCCGGAGGTGCCGCCGCAGCAGGTGCTGCTCGAGCCCGTGGGGCGCAACACGGCGCCGGCGATCGGCTGGGCGGTGCGCTCGATGCCGGAGGCGGTGCGCGCGGACGTGGTGGCGGTGCTGCCGGCCGATCACCGCATCGGCGAGCCGCGGGCGTTCCTCGACACCCTGGAGCGCGCCGCCCGCGCCGTCGCCGCGGACGACCTGGTGATGACCCTGGGGGTGACGCCGCGCTGGGCGGAGACCGGCTACGGCTACCTGGAGCTGGACCTGCCCGAGCCGGAGCGCGGGGAGCGCCACGGCGGCGTGCGCCGGGTGCGCCGCTTCGTCGAGAAGCCGGACGCGGCCGACGCGGCGCGCTACGCCGCCTCCGGCCGCCACCTGTGGAACGCCGGCATCTTCCTGTTCCGCGGCGAGCGGCTGCTGGCGCTCCTCGCCCGCCACGAGCCGGAGCTGGCCGCCGGCCTGGCGGAGATCGCCGCCGCCCCCGAGCGCCTGGCCGAGGTCTACCCGCGCCTGCCGGCGCGCTCGATCGATCACGCGGTGATGGAGAAGCTCGACTCGCTCGCCACCCTGCCGCTCGACTGCGGCTGGAGCGATCTCGGCTCCTGGGAGGCGCTGGCCGAGGTGCTGCCCGCCGACGCCGGCGGCAACACCGGGCGCGGCGACCGCCTGGCGCTCGATGCCGCCGGCAACCTGCTGTTTGCCGACCAGGGCACGATCGCGGTCCTCGGGGTGCGCGACCTGGTGGTGGTGCGCACCGGCGACGCGGTGCTGGTCCTGCCGCGGGAGCGCTCGCAGGAGGTGCGGCGCCTGGTGCAGGAGCTGGCCGCCGGAGGGCGCGAGGAGCTGCTCTGATCCAGCCGGTGCTGCTGGCGCATGCGGCCGGCGAGCACGGCCTGGAGAGCGTCGGCGCACCCATTCCCCTGGACGGCCTGGTCCCCGGCGGCGGCCCCTGGGAGGTCGAGATCGGTTTCGGCAAGGGACGCTACCTGCTGCGCCGCTGCCAGGAGGCGCCGGAGCGGCGCTTCCTCGGCATCGAGCAGGTGGCCGAGTACCACCAGCGCTTCGTGAGCCGGGCGCGGCGGCGCCAGGCGCGCAACTGGCTGTCGCTGCGCGGCGAGGCGCTCTACCTGCTGTCGGCGGTGCTGCCGCCGGCCTTCGCCGAAGCGGTGCACGTCTACTTCCCCGACCCCTGGCCGAAGAGCCGGCATCACAAGCGGCGCCTGTTCGACGCCGAGACCGTGGACCTGGTGGCCGGCCTGCTGCTGCCGGGAGGGCGGCTCTCGTTCGCCACCGACTTCCTGGACTACGGCGAGCTGGTCCTGGACCTGCTGCGCCGGCACCCCGCGCTGGCGGTCGAGCGCCGGGAGACGCCCTGGGACGGGGGGCCGCGCACCAACTACGAGGCCAAGTACATGGCCGCCGGCCGCCCGATCCTGCGCCTTCAGGCGACGCTCGCGGCGCCGCCGGCCGGGCTCCATCCGCAGGGGCGCGCCGCGGTCCTGGCGGCGGTCGGGAGCGCCCGCCAGGAGGACGAGGCTCCGGGCCGGTCCGGCGAGCCGGCGCGGGAAACCGTCACTTCATGAGGACGACCAGCCGCAGGAAACCCGCTGCCCGTGGGTTCCAGGGAGTGAGGAGGTTGACACCATGAAACGCCAAACCCGAATCGCCAAGCTTGCCCTGATCGCGGTTTTCGCCCTTTCCCTCACCGCCGCCCCCGCCGCCTTCGCCGGCGTCGCGGTCGGCATCGGCTTCAACGTCGGCTTCGCCCCGCCGGCGCCGGTGGCGCGCGAGGTGGTGGTGGCCAGCCCCGGCCCCGGCTTCGTCTGGGTGGCCGGCCACTACGATTGGGTGCCGGGCGTCGGCTACCGCTGGGTCGGCGGCGCCTGGCTGCGGCCCCCGTTCCCGCGTGCCGTGTGGGTCGGCCCGCGGTACGTCTACGGCCCGCACGGCCGGGTCTTCTACCGCGGGTACTGGCGGCGGTAACCACACCGGATCGCCCCCCGCCCCCTCGATCCCCTTCCCGCCCTCCCGGGTGGGAAGGGGGCGTCGCCGCACTTCCTCTCTCCGCCGGCCCCTCTCTCCGCCGGCAGCTCCGTCAGGGTGGGGCCGCCCGGCCGGCCTCCGGCGCAGGTGATATCCTGTCGCCCGGAGGCCGGCCTTGTTCAAACGTCTCTCCCCCCTCTGGCCGTACCTCTCGCGGTACCGCCTGAAACTCACCCTCGGGCTGCTGGCCATCGTCGGCTCGGTCGTCATCGGCCTGGCCAGCCCGCTGCTGGTGGGCGCGGCGATCGATGCGCTGCGGGTCGAGATCTCGCGCGGCACCCTGCTGCGCTATGCCGGGCTGATCCTCGGCGTCAGCCTGCTGCAGGGCATCTTCACCTACACCCAGCGGATGATCCTGGTGGGGATGAGCCGCGACATCGAGTTCGACCTGCGCAACGACTACTTCGCCAGCCTGGAGCGGCAGCCGCCGGGCTTCTTCCAGGACCATCCCACCGGCGACCTGATGGCGCGCGCCACCAACGACCTCCAGGCCGTGCGCATGATCTGCGGCCCGGCCATCATGTACAGCACCAACACGGTGCTGGCGGGTACCGGCGCGCTGTTCTTCATGCTCCGCATCAACGCCGGCCTGGCGCTGGTGGCGCTGCTCGCCATGCCCCTGGTTGCGGGGGTCACCAAGTTCTTCGGCGAGCGCATCCACCACCTGTTCGAGAGCGTGCAGGAGAGGTTCGCCGAGCTGACCACCCGGGCGCAGGAGAACCTCGCCGGCACGCGCGTGGTGCGGGCCTATGCCCGCGAGCCGTTCGAGGAGGACGAGTTCCGCGCCAAGAACCGCGCCTACGTGGACGGCAACCGCCGGCTGATCGGCTGGACGGCCAGCTTCTTCCCGCTGCTCCAGACGATCATCGGCCTGGCCGCGGCGGCGGTGCTGTGGTACGGCGGGTCGCTGGTGCTGCGCGGCAGGATCAGCATCGGCCAGTTCGTCACCTTCAACTTCTTCCTGGCCAAGCTGGTCTGGCCGATGATCGCCCTGGGCTGGGTGATCAACCTCCTGCAGCGCGGCACCGCCTCGCTCACCCGCATCCAGAAGGTGCTGGTCGCCGAGCCGGCGATCCGCGACGAGCCGCCGCTCGTCGAGCTGCCGGAGCTGCGCGGCGAGGTGGCCATGCACAACCTCACCTTCGCCTACCGGGAGGGCCAGCCGGCGGTGCTGCGCGGCATCGATCTGCGCATCCGCGCCGGGCAGACGGTGGCGCTGGTGGGCCGCACCGGCGCCGGCAAGAGCACCCTCCTGGCGCTCTTGCCGGCGCCGGTGCGGCCCACCAGCGCCACCGTCTGCCCGGCGCGGATGCGCAGATCGATGCCGCGCAGCACCGCCGGCTGGCCCTCCCGGTAGGCGAAGGTGAGGTTGTGC
>JASLEW010000077.1 GCA_030150965.1 Thermoanaerobaculia bacterium
GGCGGCAGCGCCTGGGGCGGGCGCCGGACCCCGGGGCCGCGCAGAGGCATTACGAGGAGGCCGTGGCCGTCTATCGCGAGCTGGACGAGCCGCTCCGGCTGGCCCACACGCTGCGGCACCTCGGCGACGTGCACCAGGAGGCCGGACGGCCCGCCCTGGCCTCGCCCTATTATGACGAGGCGCTGGCGATCTACCGCGGCAACGAGCGTACCGACCCTCTCGATCTCGCCAATGCCATCCGCAGCGCTGCCATCCTGGAGGAGTCGGCCGGCAGGGCCGAGGCCGCTGGGCGCCTGTGGCGGGAGGCGCACGATCTCTACGCGGCCGGCGGCGTGGCGGCGGGGGTCGCCGAGGCGGCCGCCCATCTCGGGAAAGCGCGCGCAGAGCTGTCAGGTTGACGCTGTGCCGACAGGACTCGGCGGCGGTGCCACCATTATTCGCGGCGGGGAGCAGGGCGGTCCGCCGCTGGCGCACGGCGCCGCTCCAGGCGGCGGAGGTGGGCGTGCCACATGGCGGCCTTGGCGCGGCTTGCGGCGACGACCTCGGGTGCGATGGTGGGTCTGGCCGGAGCGGCGGGTAGGGGTGCGGCAGCCGCGGCCTGGGCGCGGCGGCGGGCGGCCAGGGGATCGACGGCCGCCCGCGCGCCGCAGGCAGGGGGCAGCTTGGGGCCCAGGCTCACCAGGTCGGGAGCGCCGGCGGTGAAGCGGGACTGCTGCCACCAATCGCCGCCGACCGGGTCCTGCCAGGTGACATAGCCGTTGGCCAGGAGCTCGCGGGGCGCGGTGATGCGCCCGGTGTAGCAGTACTGCACGCCGCCGCTCGCCAGGGGATCGTAGTAGCGCGGGGTGCAGTAGTCGGAGACGAAGATACCGTTGATCGTGTAGGTCGAGTCGCCGATCGGGTCGGCCACCTCGACGAGGAACTCGACGCGCCCCTGGTCGGGTTTGGGGGAAGGGCCGGCGACGGTGCGGTTGCCGTAGGGATCGACGAGCATCTCCAGGGCCTCGTGGCTCGCGACGACGGACCAGCCGGATCCGGCGGTGACGAGGGCGAGCGGCTGGCCCCGAGGGTCGCAGTGGGTGCCGGCGGCGTCCACCTCGATGTCGTCCTTGACGATGATGGGCCAGAAGCCCGGGGGAACGTCCTCCAGGCGGGGGAAGGCGCTGAGCGTGCCCTGGACGTCCCAGTGCTGGGTGAGGTCGCGGGCGATCTGCTTCTGGATGGCGGCGGCGACGCTGGCCAGCTCCGAAAAGGCCAGGGAGGGGGCCTCCGAGACGAGGGCGAGATGGACGGGCAGCGACATGGCGGCTGGCTCTGGAGGCGTCTGCGCTCAGGGATTGGCGCCCGGCTCGAAGTCGATGCTGGTGATCGGGTGGATCTCCCAGGCAGTCGTCGGGCGCTGGCCCTCCGGTCCCACGGTGCCCGGCTTGTGATCGATGTCGTAGAAGATCGAGCCCTTGATATGAACCTGGATCGGCGGATCGAAATGGCTGTAGCCGGTGCCGGGCAGGGAGTCGCCGAAGAAGCTTTTGAAGGCATCGCGGACGGCCATGAGGCTCTGGCGGGAGGCTCCCTCGGGCAGGCCCGAGACCTCGGCGTTGAGGAAGGCGGGAGCATGGTCGGGGGCGGCGCCCAGGATGCAGTGGAAGTCGTTGTCCGACTCCTTGGCCGAGGCGTAGAGGTAGGCGGTGACCTCGACCGCGTGCTGCTCCTCGTCGGTGCGCGGATCGTCGGGGGCCTTGGTGATCGGCGGCTGGTGGTTCAACATCTGATCGTCGGGCACCAGGAGGGACGAGGCGAGGAGGCTTTCGATGTCGGCGAAGGTCTGCGGCTGCGAGTCGTCCACCGGCGAAGTCTTGGCGTCGCGGCGGTCGGTGCCGTGGAAGTTGTCCGGGCTGGGCTTGCCGAAGGCAGCGGTGGGCGGGGCGAAGGGCTCGACGGCCAGGTCGGTCTCGCCACGGTTGGTGACGGTGTAGGAGCGGCCCGACTTGGCCGAGACGAGGGTGCCCGTGGGTGAGGAGGTAGCCGGGGTGGCGGCGACGGGGGGCTGCCGGGTGGCGCAGCCCGCCGCGAGCAGGGCCAGGGCGGTCACGGACGCCAGAGCAGCCAGCGGCACCAGAAGGCTGTGCGAGGCGGGTCTCATTCTTCCCTCCGATCTTGAATGAGAGGATGCTATCACATGGTGAGGGCAACCGATTCGACCAGCAACTGCATCTCGGCTGCTCCGGCAGCGTTTGCCTGATCCGCCACGTCGGTTGAGGCTACTATTCTCCTTGCGGCGTAGTTTGAAAGGATGAGAGATTTGTGGATGAGCTCATAGGTAAAGAGCACCGGTCCATCGTGGATCATCTCTCCGGTCCTTGGTGGTCCGGCGGGCCACCGGTGTGTTTCCTCGAGGGCTTCCCAGGGGTGGGCAAGTCCAATGCGATTGTGCCGTCGCTCCGTTCGCGCGTCGTGGGGCGGGGAGCGAAGACCATCATTGTCGGCATGCCCGAGCCAGGCGCCTCCCAGCTCGACGACCTCCTGTTGGATCTGGCGCAGGAGCTCTCGATCGAAGGCATCTCGGATCTTGCGGACGCGATCGACCGTGGAGGCTCCACGGAATCGCTACTCCTCGCCTTCCAAAGAGTCCTCGCTCGTCCCCTGCTCATCGTCTGGGACGAGTTTCAACGGGCGCTCGATACCACGAACGGACAGCCACTTGGGTCCTTCGAGACCCTGCTGAACCGGGTCGCACGCCGGCGTGAGCAGCCCGGTCGCCTGCTGCTACTGACCAACCGCAACCCCCGGCGCGGCCGCTGGTCGGATCCACACCGGTTCGTTGATCTGCGCGCCTTCGATCCGGCCGATGGCATGGAGTTTCTCGGCCGCTGCCTGCTCGACGCTGGACGAGAGCGGGAGGTGCCCCGAGAGCGGCGTTCCGACGTGGTCCAATGGGTTGGTGGGAATCCCCGTGCGCTCAAACTTTTGGTTGCGGCGCTGTTTGGGTCCTCCCTGGATGACCTGATCGGTCTTCGGCCCGAGACCTGGGAGGCGCGCGATCGAGAGGTCTCGCTCGCCCTCGTACAGGACCTCGAACGGGAGCTGCTTGCGAAGGTTCTGGAGCAGCTGGACCCGGAAGCCCGCCGGCTGCTCTATCAGGCTTCGGTCTTTCGCAAGTCGATGAAGCGGGATGCGCTGGAGATCCTCTCTCCTTCGGCTGCACGGGCAGAGGTGTTACTGAGAGAGCTGCTTGATCGCTTCCTGATCGAGCACCACCGCGGGCAGTACATGCTCAATCCCGTGGCCCAGGAAGTGGCGCGAAACAAACTCGCTTCCGATGCGGCTCTCCACAAGAGCGCGCACAAGCTCGCGGGGGCCCACTACGCTCGGGGATTCAAGGCCAGGGAGGTTAAGGGCGGCGGCGGGCGCTTGGGAGGGCACTTCGTCGAAGCTCGCTATCATTTGGTTCAAGCGGACCAGGAGGCGGACCTCGACCAGATCGCCCGGAAGTTCACGGCTCACCTCCAGGCCCAGATCAGCTTTGCGTCGCCCGTACCGGCCGACCCGAGGGTGCGGGAAGAGCGGATCGCTGTGCTCTCGGCTCTCCTGGAAGAGCCCGGAGCCAGGGGTCTCGAGCATCACCTGGCCCGCTGCCTCAGGGCGCGGGGCCATCCTCAGGATGCTGAGAGAGCCCTCCGCCACTCCCGGCGCGCGACCGGACCTCAGGCACCTCCCGAGTCGTGGACCCTTCGCATCGATCTCGAGCGGGAAGTGGCAGGTCCGGAGGCTGCCCTGCGAGCCACACGAGAAGGCTTGAGGTGGGTAGGTAAAAAGGCGGATCTCTACCTCGCTGGCGCCCGTGTACTGGGCGGCGCAGATCGAGTCGAGGCCGCCCTCGAGCTTCTGCGCGAGGGAATTGGGAAGGTCCCCGCGGACAAGGACCAAGCTTCCCTTTACCAAGCCGCTGGCGAGATGCTGGAGCGTCAGGGGAAGCTGGCCGACGCGGTTGAGCTTCTGCGCGAGGGGATCGGGAAGGTCCCCGCGGACAAGGACCAAGTTTCCCTTTACCAGGCCGCGGGGGAAATGCTGGAGCGTCAGGGGAACTTGGCCGAGGCAGTTGAGCTTTTGCGCGAGGGAATCGGGAAGATCCCCGCGGACAAGAACCAGGTATCTCTTTACCAGGCCGCTGGGGAGATGCTGGGGCGTCAGGGGAGGCTGGCCGAGGCAGTTGAGCTTCTGCGCGAGGGAATCGGGAAGGTTCCCGCGGACAAGAACCAATTTTCCCTCTACCAGGCCGCTGGGGAGATGCTGGGGCGCCAAGGAAGAGTGGAGGATGCCCTTGATCTTCTTACGCAAGCCATGTCTGCGATCCCCCGCATCAACCGTCCCGGTATTGTTGAGGCTGCAATAAACCTTTGCGCCGCTGCAAGGAGCAGCGACCGGCTGCTCGCAATGCTCGAAGCAAAGGGCACAGCTGCCTTGGACGCCAATTTCCAGGGAGCGCTGGCCCGCGTCGTTCTCCTGCAGATCTCGGGCGACTGGCTGACTGCAGCCGAGATGGCCAAGGCTGCCCGGCGCAGCGCCCCCAGCTATCTACCGCTAGCAATCCAGGAGGCATTTTCCTGGCTTTGCGTTGGTCGTGCCCTCGAAGCGCGCGAGGCACTTAGGAGGTTTCCTAATGAGATCGAGCATGGAAAGGAGATCGCGGCCACCTGGCTGTCTGCCTTCGTGGCAATCCGATGTGGTGACCTCGATGCCTTCCGAACGTACTACGCCAGCTACTTGGGCCGGTCCTCCGACGAGATCTCTGTTCCGGCCGAAATCGACCTGCTCCACCTCTGGGATGCGCCTGGTCCCTTGTCTTCTCGACACCCTGCTTACTATTATCCAACCCTTCCGCCAAGCCTTACAGGTCTGAGCCAGCCGGTTACACGCTCCCCGAGTGCCGGCTCGGTCCTTGCCAAGGAGCTTGCGACTCTGTCGCCGACCGAGGACCGACTTCGTGGCAACGGAGAGCCATCAAAGGGAGCTCTCTCGTTCCTGTTGGTTGCGACCGAGTGGAGATCAAAACATGGCGGGCTTTCGACCTTGAACCGGGAGCTGGCCACCGCGCTCGCACAGGCGGGGCACCGCGTGGCTTGCCTGGTGCGAGAGCTTTCCAAAGAAGAGGTCCAGGACGCCCGGAAGAACGAAGTTTCGCTGGTTGAGGTGACTCCTCTTCCAGGTGCCTATCCGACCGCCGCGCCGGTCCTGCCAACAAGACTTCCCGCGGAGTTTCACCCGGACGTGGTTATCGGGCACGGACGCATCACCGGCCCCGCCGCCCTTGCACTGGTGAACGATCGATTTCCCGGGGTGCCCCGCGTCCACATGATCCACATGGCGCCGGGCGAGATCGAGTGGTTCAAGGGAGAGGAGGGCGGCGCGGCCCGGGCAGTAGAAAGGGAGAGACTGGAACTCGATCTCGCGGAGAGAGCCGCACTCGTCGTCGCGATAGGTCCTCGCCTCACTCGGGAGGCCGCGAATCTTCTGGCTTCGAGGCCCGGAATGCCGCGGGTTGTCCGCCTCGATCCTGGTCTACGGATCTTGGAAACCCGCCTGCCCCCGCCCGGCTTGCAGGTCCTGGTGATCGGGCGGACCGAGGACGGTGATCTGAAGGGTCTCGACATCGCTGCCCGAGCCCTGGCCACTCTACCGAACGTCCACCGACCTCTGGAGAGTGAGCCGGTGCTGGTGGTGCGGGGAGCGCCTCGGGGCACCGGCGACCGCCTGCAGAAGCAGCTCCTCGAGATCGCCCATGTGCCACGTGACCGCATCCGTGTGCGGGAGTATTCTCCCGATTCCG
>JASLEW010000085.1 GCA_030150965.1 Thermoanaerobaculia bacterium
TGCGGCAGCGCCGCCGTGGGTGCCCTCGGCACGGCGCTGATCTCGGCCGAGTCCGCGGACCCGGCCGCCGCCGCGTCGCCGCCGCGCCGCGAGGCGGGCGTCGAGCTGCTGGGGCCGGGGCCGGTGCCGATGAGCTGGCAGATCAACGGCAAGCGCCGCGAGGCGGTGCTCGAGCCGCGGGTGACGCTGCTCGACGCGCTGCGCGACCACCTCGACCTGACCGGCGCCAAGCGGGTCTGCGACCGCGGCACCTGCGGCGCCTGCACGGTGCTGATCGACGGCCGCTCGGCCTACGCGTGCAGCGTCCTGGCGATCGAGGCCCAGGGACGCGGCATCGAGACGGTCGAGAGCCTGGGGACGCCGGAGCGGCTGCATCCCCTGCAGGCGGCGATCGTCGAGCACGACGGCCAGCAGTGCGGCTTCTGCACCCCCGGCTTCGTCATGGCCGCCAAGGCGCTGCTCGACCGCAACCCGCTGCCGACGGTGGCCGAGGTGCACCGCGGCCTCTCCGGCAACTTCTGCCGCTGCGGCACCTATGCCGGCCTGCGCCCGGCGGTGCTGGCGGCGGCGCGGCAGCTCGCGCCGGCGCCGCGGAAGGGGGCCTGAGCATGGCGGACTACAGCTGGCCGGAAGCGGCGGGCCGCCGGCTGATCGGCAAGCCGATCTCGCGCCTCGACGGCCCGGCCAAGGTCACCGGCAGCGCCAGGTACACCTACGACGTCCACCGCCCCGGGATGCTGTACGCCAAGGTGCTGCGCTGCCCGCACGCCCACGCCCGGGTCGCCCGGCTGGACCTGTCGCAGGTGGAGAGGATGCCGGGCGTCAGGGCGGTGCTGGTGATGCAGGGCGAGGGATCGGAGATCAAGTGGGCGCTCGACGAGGTGGCGGCGGTCGCCGCCACCAGCGAGGAGCTGGCGGACGACGCGGTGCGGGCCGCCGCGGCCGCCGCCCGCTTCGAGGTGCTGCCGCACCACGTCGACGACCTGCACCTCGAGAAGGCCCCCAAGACCCGGCCCGGCGAGGCCGAGACGGTGGGCGACCCGGACGGCGAGCTCGCCCGCTCGGCGGTCAGGGTGCGCGGCCGTTACGGGCTGCCGCTCGTGGCGCACAACTGCCTGGAGGCGCACGGCCACGTCTGCGAGTGGCGGAGCGCCGAGCACCTCGCGACCTGGTCGTCGTCGCAGGCGGTGTCGGCGGCGGCCACCCAGTTCGCCGAGGGGCTGGACATCCCGGCGAGCAACGTCGAGGTCCACACCGAGTACATGGGGGGCGGCTTCGGCAGCAAGTTCAACATCGACAGCTGGGGCCTGGTGTGCGCCCGCCTGGCGCGGATGGCCGGCGCGCCGGTGCGCCTGATGCTGGAGCGCGACGCCGAGCTGACGGTGGCGGGCGACCGCCCGTCGGCCTACGCCGACGTCGAGATGGGGGCGTCGCCGGACGGCACGCTCAACGCCTGGTTCTCCAACTCCTGGGGCTCGGGCGGCCTGGGGGGCGCCGGCAGCCCGCCGATCCCCTACGTTTTCGAGGTCCCCAACCGCCGCCACCGTCACACCGCGGTGCCCACCAACACCGCCGCCTCGCGCGCCTGGCGGGCGCCCAACCATCCGCAGGCGTGCCTCATCACCATGTCGGCGCTCGACGATATGGCGCATCAGCTGGGGATGGACCCGCTCGCCTTCTTCCGCAAGAACCTGCACATGACCGGCAGCCGCCGGGACTTCTTCGCCCAGGAGCTTGCGGTCGCCGACCGGTTGATGGAATGGAGCCGGCGCTGGCGCCCGCGCGGCGCGGCGAAGGGCGCGGTGCGCACCGGCCTGGGGCTGTCGCTGCACGTCTGGGGCGGGCGCGGCCACGCCGCCAACTGCGACGTGACGGTGTTCCCGGACGGCGAGGTGGAGGCCAGGATCTCCACCCAGGACATCGGCACCGGCACCCGCACGGTGGTCGCCATCGTGCTCGCCGAGACCTTCGGCCTGCCCCTGCAGGCGGTGCGGGTGCGGATCGGCGACAGCCGCTATCCGACCGCCGGCGCCTCCGGCGGCAGCACCACGGTGGGCGGCGTCAGCTCGGCCACCCGCCGCGGCGCGGTGGATGCGCTGGCCAAGGTCCTGGCCAAGGTGGCGCCGCAGCTCGGCGTCGAGGCCGACCGGCTGGAGGCGGTGGACGGCCAGGTGCGGGTCAAGGGAGAGCCGGGCCGCGCCATCCCGTGGAAGAAGGCGGCCGGCGCGCTCGGCGTCTCGCCGGTCACCGCCCGCGGCACCAACCCCGGCCCCGGCGACCTGATCAACAGCGGCTCGGCGGGCGTCGGCATGGCGGCGGTGGCGGTGGACGTGGAGACCGGCATCGTGCGGGTCGAGAAGATGGTCACCGTCCAGGAGTGCGGCCTCATCATCGATCTCAAGACCGCCGAGAGCCAGGTCTACGGCGGCATGATCATGGGCATCTCCTACGCGCTGTCGGAAGAGAAGGTGATCGATCCGGTGAGCGGCCGCATGCTCAACGTCGATTTCGACAGCTACCAGATGGCCGGCATCGGCGACACCGGAGAGCTCGTGGTGCACATGATGACCGGCGAGGAGTTCGACCGCCGCGGCGTGGTCGGCCTGGGCGAGCCGCCGGTGATCTCGCCGGGCGCCGCGATCGCCAACGCGGTGGCCAACGCCATCGGCGTGCGGGTGCCGTACCTGCCGCTCAGCCCGCGGCGGGTGCTCGACGCGCTCGCCGGGAGGACCGCCTGATGCAAGCCTTCGAGTATGCGCGTCCGGGCACCGTCGATCAGGCGGTGCGCCTCCTCGGCGGCGGCGGCAGCATCCCGCTCGCCGGCGGCTCGGACCTGCTGGCGCTGATGAAGGACCGCATCGAGACGCCGCGGCGGGTGGTGGCCCTCGCGGGCATCGCCGCGCTGCGCGGCATCCACCTGGACGATCGGAACGGCGGCGGCCTGCGCATCGGGGCTCTCGCGACCCTGGACGAGCTGGCCTCGCACCCGGAGGTCCGCCGGCAGCACCGGGTGGTCGCCGAGGCCGCCGGCCACGTCGCCGGGCCGCAGATCCGCAACGTCGGCACGGTGGTGGGCAACCTCTGCCAGCGCCCGCGCTGCTGGTACTTCCGCACCGGCTTCGGCCTGCTGCCGGAGCGCGACGGCAGGTCGATGGTGGTCGAGGGCGACAACCGCTACCACGCCATCCTGGGCAACGCCGGACCGGCCTACTTCGTCCATCCGTCCACCCTGTCGCCGCTGCTCATCGCCCTGGGCGCCAGGGTCCGCATCGCCGGCCCGCGCGGCCCGCGCGAGATCGAGCTCCAGGGCCTCTACCGCACGCCGCAGAAGGCGGGCGAGAGCGAGCACACGCTGGCCCCCGGGGAGCTGGTGACCGAGATCCTGGTGCCGCCGCTCGGCGGGCGCCTGGCGTGGAGCTACGAGGTGCGGCAGCGCCAGAGCCTCGACTGGTCGCTGGCCACGGCGTCGGTGGTCCTCGCCATGCAGGCGAACCGGGTGGAGTCGGCGCGGGTGATGCTGGGCCAGGTGGCGCCGGTGCCCTGGCGGGCGCCGGCCGCCGAGGCGCTGCTCCAGGGCAAGGCGGTCACCCCGGCGCTCGCCGCCCAGGCGGGCGAGGCGGCGGTGACGGGGGCCCGGCCGCTGGCGCACAATCACTACAAGATCCAGCTGGCGCAGGTGGCGGTCCGGCGCGCCCTGCTCGCCGCCACCGGCCAGGCGGAGGTCTGAGCCATGGCGACCCGCGACGAGTCCCAGCTTTCCCGGGAGGGCGCCAGGACGGCAGCCCGCCCGGCGCGGTGCAGCGGCCTGCGCTGGAAGGGGATGTTCATCGACAGCCCCCCCGATCCCTCGATCCCCAATCCGCACGACGGCTTCTTCTGGTGCCGCCACACCCTGACCTGCCTCGGCCCGGACCGCGAGGTCGCCGACGACGAGGGCTGCGTGCCGGGGCGTGCCTGCTACGAGGGGTTCGAGTAACCCGTGGGAGCTGCGCGGGTGGATGCCACACGCAGGAAGGTGACGACGATGAGCAGATCAGCGAAGCGGCCGGCGGCATCGCCCAGCGCGGTGCGCGCGGGCGGGAAGAGGAGATCCGCGCCGGGCGGCGCGGCCATGGCGGCGGCAGCGCTGGCGGCGGCGGTTCTGGCATCGCTCCTGGCGCTGCCGGCATCGCCGGCGCGGGCGGCGACCCCGGCCGCGGCGGCGCCCGCGATCCGCGGCGACTACCTGGAGGCGCGCACCGCCGACGTGTTCACCGGCCCGTGCTTCGCCAACTCGGAGATGAGCCTGGTGGGCAAGCAGGCGGTGGTGGCGTGGCGGGTGCGCGAGGGCGCCTGGGAGGGCGTGCCGCTGGCCGGCCTGTCGGTGGTGGCGGCGGTGCGCACGGCGGCGACCCTGGGCGATCCCTTCGGCGGGCCGCTCGACGCCCGCGCGCTGCTGGTCGTCGATCAGCGCGCCACCCCGGCGCAGCGCGAAGCCCTGGTGGCGTTCGCCCGCTCGGCGGGAGGCGACCTGCTGTCGTCGGTGGTGGGCGTGGAGAGCGCGCCGATCGAGCTGTCCCTGACCCCGGCCGCCGGCGGGTCCGCCGCGGCGCATCCCGGCGGGCACCAGCACCACCTGGGAGCCGGCATGGCGCTTCCCGGGATCTCCGGCGAGGCGCACCTGCGGGCCGGCGGCTTCCTGGACCTGGACACCCGCGCCATCGGTCCCCAGGACCACCTCTGCGGCAACGAGGAGGTCTTCTATCCGCCGCTGACCGCCGGCCGGTCGCAGGTGACCGCGATCCCAGCGGTGACCGTCGCCTACGACTTCCGCGGCCCGGGGCTGGGCATGGTGTGGAGCAGCCCGGGCAAGCGCAGCGCCTTCGTGGGCAGCTTCGCCCGCTGAGCGCGCGGGCGAGCTGGAGCATGAACCGGCGGGCGCTGGCCGTCCTTCTCCTGGCGGGCGCCGCGGGGACCGCCGGCGCGCCGGCCGCGTCCGCCGCCGGAGGTGCGCTCCCGCCGGGAGCGCCGGCCGGCCCGCAGCGCTCCCCCGTGGTGCCGGCGTTATCGGCGTCATCGGCGGCAGCAACCGCTCCCGTGGCACCCGCGGCCAGGACGGCGCAAGCGGCGGCGGCGCCCGACCACCGGCAGGAGAACAAGGCGCTGGTGCGCCGCTACCTGACCGAGGTGCTGGCGGCGGGGAGGCTCGACCACCTGGACCAGATCGTGGCCGCCGACTTCACCGACCGCTCGCCCGGCGCGCCGGCGGCGCGCGGGCCGGAGGTGGTGCGCCAGATCCGGCAGAACCTGGGCGGCCTGTTCGCCAAGCTGGACTACACGCCGCAGGAGCTGATCGCCGAGGACGACCGCGTCGCGGCGCACTACCTGGTGGTGGCGACCCCCCGGCCCGAGCGCGGCCACGCCCTGCCGCGGCCGGTGGTGGTCGACGGCCTGGCGCTCTTCCGGGTGCGCGCCGGGCGCATCCAGGAGGTCTTCGTGCTCAACGACCGCGTCACCCTGCTGCGCGAGCTGGGCTTCACCCTGGTGCCGCCGCGCCCGGCCGGCGGCCCCGGCGCAACGCCGGGGGGGCCCACCCCTCCCGCCGCGTCCACCGGCGCCGCTCCTCCCCCCGGACCGTCATGAGGGACCTGCCGCCCGGCATCCATCCGCTCCGCGGCCCGATGAGCGTCTGCCACCTGCTGGTCGAGCCGGATGGAAGGGGGGCCTGCCTGATCGACACCGGCCTCTACGGCGAGCTGCCGCTGCTGCGCCGGCGCCTGCGCCGGTTGGGCCTGGGGCCGCGGGACCTGCGGGCCATCCTGCTCACCCACGGCCATCTCGACCACACCGGCAACCTGTGGGCCATCCGCCGCTGGACCGGCGCTCCGGTCTACGCCCATGCGCAGGAGGAGCGCCACGTCCAGGGGACGTATCCCTACCGGGGCCCGAGCCGCTGGTGCGGGCGCCTCGAAGCGTTCGGCCGCGCGGCCCTGCGCTACCGCGCGGCGCCGGTCGATGCCTGGCTCGCCGACGGCGACCTGCTGCCCTTCTGGGGCGGCCTGCGGGTGGTGCACCTGCCCGGCCACTCGGAGGGGCACTGCGGCTTCCTCAGCGAGCGGCACGACCTGCTGTTCAGCGGCGACCTCTTCGCCAGCTACTTCTTCAACTGCCACCTGCCGCCGCCGATCCTCAACAGCGTCCCCCAGCTGATTCCGCGCAGCCTGCGGCGGGTGCGCGAGCTGAGCCCGGCCAGGATCCTGCCCAATCATTACGACTTCGCCGACGGCGGGCTGCACCGGCGGCGCTTCGACGCCCTCTGCCGGCGGCTCGGCGTCGCCGCCGCGGCGCCGGATCCCGCGGGAGCGGCCCTGTGACCGCCGCCGCGGCCACCGCCGCCGCGGCGGCGATCCTCGCCGTCGAGACGCCCACCCCGGAGGCCGCTCCCTTGTTCTGGCTGCTGGCGGGCCTGCTCGTCGCCGCCGGCATCGCCGGCACCGTGGTGCCGGTCCTGCCGGGGGCGCCCCTGGTCTTTCTCGGCCTGCTCACCGCCGCGTGGATCGACGGCTTCGCGCGGGTGGGGTGGGCGACCCTGACCCTTCTCGCCCTGCTCGCCCTCGGCGCCTACGCCATCGACCTGTGG
Organism: Thermoanaerobaculia bacterium; assembly: GCA_030150965.1. Lineage (GTDB taxonomy): Bacteria > Acidobacteriota > Thermoanaerobaculia > Multivoradales > UBA5704 > JASLEW01. The sequence goes on from JASLEW010000085.1 coordinate 6,620, forward strand.
GCCACGCACCGGGGCATCCGGCGCGCCGGCGCCAGCGGCTGGGCGCTGCTGGGCGCCACCCTGGGCGGCCTCGCCGGCATCTTCTTCGCGCTCCCCGGCCTCATCCTGGGACCCTTCGTGGGCGCCTTCGTCGGCGAGTACCTCGCCCGCCGCGATCTGCGCCAGGCCGGCCGCGCCGGCCTCGGCGCCTGGCTCAGCATGCTCCTCGCGAGCGTCGGCCGCCTCGCCATCATCATCCTGATGCTGGGGCTCTTCGCGGCGGTCTACCTGCTGCATGCCTGACCGGGCTCAGGGGCTGCGGGCGCCGCGCCGCTGAGGCCGCCGCGCGATCACACCCCTCCGCTCTCGACCTTCGCCGCGGCCCGGGCCGTGCGCCGCCGCACCGCCGGCCACGCCGGCACGTGGAGGAGCAGGGCCAGGGCGCCGGCGGTCAGGACCCCGGCCGTGCCGAAGTGCCAGAGGGAGCGGAGGACGATGGTGCCGGCGAGGCTGATGAGGGCGCCCAGCAACGCGATCATGAGCTTGTTGCCGGCGGCCGAGCCCTCGCGGACCGAGGGGCGCGAGAAGGGGAACTCAGGGAAGCAGATCTTTCCCAGGAGCAGGAACAGATCGCCGTAGAGGACCAGCCCCAGGAGGCGCGGCAGGCCGTACCGCCAGGTGCCGGGCGTCAGCAGGTCGAGGCGCCAGGCGAGGGCGGCGGTGAGGGGTGCCAGCGCGATGACGCGGGCGACGCTGATCGTGGCGAGAGAGAAGCGGGTGCGGTCGATGGGGCTCGACAGCAGCCACCACAGCCGCTGCGGGCGGGCGCTGGTGGTCAGGGCCTCGGCGCTGGTGAAAGCGAACACCCCGTACAACCAGAACAAGAAAAAGCCGCCCACGGCGCGCGTGCCCGCCCCCTGGCCAGTGACATAGATCAGGATCATCGACACGCCGATCAGCGGTTGCACGAAGACCTGGGTCCGCGAGCGCCAGTCGGCGCGCAGGTGGAGGCGCAGCAGCTCGACCAGGCGCAGCCCCTCATGGCGCAGCAGCCATCGGCGCCGCGCGGCCGCTGCCGCCGGACGCTTCCTGGCCCTGGCCGGCGGCGCCTGCGGTTCGAGAAGGTCGCGGCCCATCCCCGCCGCCAGCCGGCCGCTGCCGGCGACGACCAGCGCCAGACAGCCGGCCGCCAGGATCAGCCGTGCGGCGACAGGCCAGCCGCCGTGACCGCCGGCAAGCTCCAGGGGAGCGGCGAACCAGAACGGCGGCAGCACCCAGGCGATCGTTTCACGCACCGCGGCGGAGGGATTCGCCTGCTGCATCAGGCCGGTGCCGGCGGGCGCCAGCATGCTGAACTGCACGAACCCCTGGGCCCAGGGCAGGAGCCGTTCCATGCCCCGCCGGCCGCCGGTGCGCAGCAGGAGGACGGCGAGCAGCATGCCGCCCAGGGCGACGGTGAGGGCCGCCGCCCCGGCGCAGGCCACGAACAGCAGGGCGTCGCCGGGGCCGGCCATGAAGCAGAGCGCGATCGCCGTCGGCGCGAAGAGAAACGACGCGAGCACGGCCAGGCTGCGGCCCACGGCCGCCGCCTTGCCCAGGAGCAGGGAGCGGTCGTCGTGCGGATGCGCGGCGAGGATCAGGCGCTCGGCGGGATCGACCAGGGCGCCGGCGTCCTCGCCGAGCACGATCGCGGCGAGGAAGAGGCAGCCGAGCAGGATGGACAGGCCCGCCCCCCAGGACCATGCCGGCCTCAGCACGGCCACGGCGCCCGCGAGGCCGAAGGCCGTGGCGAACAGGCAGAGGGCCGCGAAGGAGGAGATTCCCGCCCTTTCGCGCGCCCGGATCACCCTGGCGCGGCGCCGCAGCATCAGGCTCTGCGCCCGGTACACGGCGTGGAACACCGGCGGATCGGCGCCCAGCGCGCGCAGCAGGCGATCGGCCGTCTCGGCTCTCATGGTTCGGGCTGGTCTCTCCGCATGGTTCCGGCTCGACGGTTCAGCCGGAGCCGGTCATCGCCGCGGCGGCGCGGCGCTGCCAGCCGCCGGCGGCTCGCCGCGCGTGCCGGCGTCGCCGTCCGCCGCGCGGGTCAGCCGCAGGAACAGCTGCGACAGCGATTCGGCGCCGGCCCGCTCGACGAGCTCGCGCGGCCTGCCCAGCGTCGCCACCCGGCCGGCGACGAGGATGGCGACGCGGGTGCAGACGCGCTCGACGACCTCCAGGATGTGCGACGAGTAGACGACGGCGCCGCCGGTTTCCGCCCGCTCGCGCAGCAGCCGTTTGAACACCTCCTGCGAGGCCACGTCGAGGCCGTCCAGGGGCTCGTCGAGCAGCAGGACGGGCGGGTCGTGCTGGAGCGCGGCGGTCAGCAGCAGCTTCTGCCGCATGCCCTTGGAGTACTCGCCGACCTGGTTGTCGATGAGGCCGTCCAGGTCGAGCAGGCGCAGCAGCGCCGTGCGGCGCATTGCCGCCTCCGCCGCCGGCAGCCGGTGGAGGTCGCGCAGCAGGTCGAGGAACTCGCGTCCGGTGAGCGTCTCGTACAGATCGCCGCTCTCGGGCACGTAGCCGATGTGACGCCGCACCTCGTCGGCCGCGGTCACCAGGTCGTGGCCGGCGATGCGCGCCGTGCCCGCCGTGGGCAGCAGGAGCGTGGCGAGCATCTTCATGGTGGTCGACTTGCCGGCGCCGTTGGGGCCGAGCAGGCCGAAGACCTCGCCGCGGGCGACGGTGAGCGAGAGATCGTTCACCGCCACGTGCTGCCCGTAGCAGCGGGTCAGGTGGGACAGCTCGATCAGGTCGTCCATGCGGGCGCCTCTCGCCGCGGGTGGAGGCTCAGCGGCTGGGCCGGCCGCCCGGCCCCAGCTCGGCGAACAGGGCGGCGAACAGCTCGATGCCGTCCCACAGGTTCTGCAGGCGCAGGTTCTCGTTGGCGGCGTGCTGGTTGTCGTCGTGGTTGGCGATCGGCAGGCAGATGACCGGCGTGCCGCCGGGCTGCTGGAAGAGGTACATCGGGATGCTGCCGCCCGAGGTGGGCTGGAGCACCGGGTCGTGGCCGGCCGCCTTCATCACCGCGGCCAGCTCGCGCGACAGCGGCAGGTCGAGCGGCGTGCGCGCCGGCGGGTAGCCGGGCCCCCATTCCACCCTGACCAGCTTCGGATGGGCGAGGCGGGCGGCGGCGTCGGGGGTGGCGCGGACGATGGTGTAGCCCTGCGCCGCGATGTGCCGCTCGACCAGCGCCGCGACCGACTCCGGCGTCTCGTCGGGCACCAGGCGGAAATCGATCGACGCCTCGGCCTCGGTCCAGATGGTGTTCGAGGCCTGGGCGCCGACCTGCCCCGCCCGGATGCCGCGGACGTTGAGCGCCGGGCGCAGCAGCAGCTCGTTGAGCGGCCGGCCCTCGCCCTCGGTCGCGCCGATCTGGAACTCGCGCCGCAGCTCGGGCTCGACGGCGGGCATGGCGTCGGCCGCCGCCAGCTCGGCCGCGGTCGGCGGCCGGACGTCGTCGTAGAAGCCGGCGATCAGGATGCGTCCGCTCTCGTCGCGCATCGAGTCGAGCAGGTGGGTGAGGCGCACGATCGGATTGGGCACCCAGTTGCCGTAGTGCCCGTCGTGCAGGCCCTTGACCGGCCCGTAGACGGTCAGCTCGGCGCTCGCCGTGCCGCGGGCGCCGAAGAAGAGCAGCGGCCGGCGGCTCTGATGCACCGGCCCGTCGCACAGCACCCAGGCGTCCGGGCGCAGCGCCTCCGGGTACTTCGCCAGGTAGGCGGCGAGGTGCGGCGAGCCGGCCTCCTCCTCGCCCTCGAACACCAGCCGCAGGTTGAAGGCCGGTGCCCGGCCGGCGGCGCGCAGCGCGTCGAGCGCGGCGAGCATGGCGACGATCGGCGCCTTGTCGTCGCCGGCCGAGCGCGCGTAGATGCGCCACTCCGGGTCGATCGCCGCGGCGCTGCGCCAGTCCACGGTCCTGCCGTCCCGGTCGCGCACCACCGGGCTCCACGGCGGGCTGCTCCACGCCGCCGGATCCACCGGCTGCCCGTCATAGTGGGCGTAGAACGCGATCGTCCGCCGCGCCGCCGCGGCGCGCAGCTCGCCCACCACGATGGGCGGCGCGCCGTCGAGCCGCAGCAGGCGGGTGGCGAGGCCGCGGCGCTCCATCAGCGCGGCGATGGCGGCGGCGTTCCTCTCGATGCCGCCGGCGTCGCTCGCCAGGTTGGGCAGCGCCAGGAGATCGCTCATCTCGGCCAGCACCGCCCGCTCGTGCGTCTGGCGCCAGGCGCGGACCTGCTCGGCCTGGCGGTCGGGCGCCGCGGCCAGGCCGACGGCGCCGGCGAGCAGCAGGGCGAGCAGCAGGACAGGAAGGGGTCGCATGGTCTCCTCCGATCGGCTCGAGGCAGGGGCGGCCGCGCCGCGCCTCGCCAAGCCTGGCGGTTCCGGCTGCCGGGGCTGCCCCGGCTGAGGTGGCCGCAAGGTCCGCTCCCCGCTCAGGCGGCTCCGCCGCCGGCCTGGGACAGGGCCTCGGCCGCCGGGGCGGCCAGCGGCTCGATGCAGTCGGCGGCGTCGTGCGCCGGGCTGTTGACCCGGGTGCTGACCGGCACCGCCTCCCAGTCATCGGCAGGGGCGGGGACGAGCAGCGCCTGGAGGGCCGCGGCGTCGCGGTTGCCGGGGTCGAGCCAGGCGGCGAAGTCGGCCCGGTCGAGGATGACCGGCATCCGGTCGTGGATCCCGTGCATCAGGTCGTTGGGCGAGGTGGTGAGGATGGTGAAGGTCTCGCGGGGCAGGGCATCGGGCGCGGTATTCGGGGGGTGCGGAGCGTGCCAGGCGGACCAGAGACCGGCGAAGGCGAAGGGGCGCCGGTCGCGGCGGCGGATCAGGTAGGGCTGCTTGCCCTTGCCCACGCGCTTCCACTCATAGAAGCCGTCGGCCGGGACCAGGCAGCGGCGGCGGCGGAAGCTGTCGCGGTAGGCCGGCTTCTCGCCGGCGCTCTCGGCGCGGGCGTTGATCATGCGGTTGCCGATCGCCGGGTCCTTCGCCCAGGCGGGGATGAGGCCCCAGCGCAGGCGGGCGAGCTGGCGCGGTGCGCCCGGGGCGGGGACGCGCACCACCGCCGCCTCCTGGGTGGGGGCGAGGTTGTAGCGCGGCAGCACCTCGGGCACGTCCACCAGGTCGAAGACCTCGGCGACCACCTCGCCGGGCGAGCTCAGCGTGTAGCGTCCGCACATCTCGGTCGTCCTCCTGGCCCCTGCGGGCCGCGCACCCGGGCCGGCGCGTGGGGCCCTCCTGGGCCGGGCGCGCCCGCCCGCCGCCGCGGCCGC
>JASLEW010000099.1 GCA_030150965.1 Thermoanaerobaculia bacterium
CAGCGGCTGGGCCGCCTCCGGCGCCGGCGCCGCCGCGCCGGCAGGCTGGCGCGCCGCCTGGCGCCGCGCCGTCCGCCACAGCATCAGGCCGCGTCCCGCCGACACCAGGGTGAGGGCGAAGAAGGGGGTGAACACCGCGTGCGCGGCGAGCAGCAGGCCGTAGACCGCCGCCACCGCCGCGCCGAAGGCCACCTGGCGCCAGGCCGGCACCGGCGTCGTCGCCGGATCGGTCACCATGTAGAAGGTGAACAGCAGCAGCGCCACCCCGGAGAGCGGCATCAGCGAGGCGAGCGGCAGATTGCCGAAGAGCGCCCAGCGCAGCATCGCCTGCAGCACGAAGCCGCCCACCCAGCCGGCGATGAGCGGCAGCTTGTGGGTGAAGCGGCCGTTGAGGAACGTGCCGGCGCAGGCCAGGACCGCCGGCAGCACCCAGGCGCCGGCCGGGTTGAGCTTCTCGGTGAACATGTAGGGCTGGGTGATCCCGACCGAGGCGAAAGCGAGGAGCGTCACGGTGATGCCGAAGTTGGACGGGTTGAGGTAATGGCGGGTGACGCCGGCCGGCGCGCCCGGGACGGGCACGCGGAAGATGTACTTCGAGCCGATGGCGACCGCTGCGGCGAAGGCGATCGGCCACTGCCGCTCGCCGGGATAGAGCAGCATCGCCACGGCGAGCCCGGTGATGTGGGCGGAGAGCAGGAAATCGACCGCGCCGGTGCCGCCGCCGCCCAGGAAGCGCGGTCGGCGCCCCTGCTGCCAGGCGGCGACCGACTCGAGCAGCAGCTCGGCGGCATAGGCGGTGCCGATGCCGACCAGCGGCGCCGCCCACGCCTGCTCGAAGCCGAGCACCGTGTGGCCGAGGAGCGTCAGCAGCGAGATGGCGAAGGCGAAGCGGCGCAGGGCCGGCAGCCGGGGATCCTTGGTGCTCATGGCCTAGCTTCCCTCCTGCGCCGCGGGCCGCGCCGCCGCCGTCGGCACCCCGGCGCGCGGAGCCGGCCCCGCCGCCTCCAGCATGACGCGGTGCCAACCCGGCGGCAGGTGCAGCGTGCGGCTGCGCAGCGTGCCCGCGGCGTCGCGCCACCGCACGTCCACCCGCAGGGGCTCCGCCGCCGCCCGGGCGTCCAGCCTGCCCAGGCCGAAATGCAGCGTCGGCGCGCGCTTGCCCGAGTGGCCGCTGCCGCCGTCGACCTGGCCCACCAGCCGACGGCCGTCCGCCAGGTGGACGGTGACGGCGGCGCCCACCGCGGGGCGGCCCAGGCCGGCGCCCGGGCCGTCGCGCCCGGTGGTGACCGGCAGCCGCAGGTCGAGCCCGAGGAAGGAGCCCACGGCGGGGCTCAGGTTGTGGAACAGGAACGAGTCGCCCCACTGGTTGGCGGTGACGAAATCGAGGCGTCCGTCGCCGTCCACGTCGGCGATGGCGATGCCGCGGGTGATCTGGGCGTCGCCCATGCCGAGGTCGGAGGCGAGGTCGAAATAGCGCCCCGAGGCGGCGCGCACGAAGAACGGGTCGTGCACCCGGCCGGAGAGGTCGTCGCCGGGCCGGAAGTGCGGCCAGAAGCCCGGGCGGTGCAGCAGGTTGTCGTTGCCCATCGCCAGCTCCTGCAGCTCGGGCCAGCGGTCCACCCGGCCGCGCACGAAGCCGCTCGCCTGGAGGGCCTCGGGCACCCCGTCGTTGTCGAAGTCGGCAAAGCGCGCGTCCCACGACCAGAAGCTGCGCGCCAGGCCCAACGGCTCGCTGCGGTCCACGTAGGGGGCGACGCCGTCGCGCATGCGCTCGGGATGGCCGGTGCTCACCCACACGAAGTGGTTCTCCTCGAGCGCGTAATCCTGGGCGATGTTCGAGACGTAGATGTCGAGCAGGCCGTCGCCGTTGACGTCGGCGAAGTCCACGCCCATGCCCTTGAAGGAATCGTGCCCCAGCACCTTCGACTGCGGCGTCGTCAGGGTGCGCTCGCCGGCGAGCGGCACCAGGCGCGGGTGCCCCGGGGTCGAGCGGTTGTGCAGCAGCCGGTCGTTGCCGAAGTCGTTGGCGAAGTAGATCTCCGGCAGGCCGTCGCCGTCGAGGTCGGCGGCGCCCACCGCCAGCGTCCAGGAGTGGTTGGTCTGCTCGTCGAAAGCGCCGGGCACGTCGGCGAACTCGGCGGTCGGGTGGGCGCCGGCGGTCGCCCGCCGCCACAGCAGCAGGTGATGGGCGCCGCCGTTGGGGGCGTGCGACATGGTCTTCTGCATCTCGACGGTGACGCCGGAGCGCGCGTCGAGCAGCTGCGACCGCTCCTGGAAGTAGTTGCCGACGATGAGGTCGAGATGGCCGTCGCCGTCGACGTCGGCGCTGGTCAGGGCGTTGGTGTACCAGGGCACGGGGCCGCCGGGCAGCAGCTCGCGCGGCTCGAAGGCGGCGGCGGAAGGCGGCGGCAGGGCGCCGGCCGGGTTGGTCGGGTTGGCCGGGTCGGCGCGGCGCAGGAACAGGATCGGCGAGCGCCCCCAGTAGTAGACCAGGAGGTCGGCCAGCCCGTCCTCGTTGAAGTCGCCGGGCAGGCAGCCCATCGGTGCCATGGTGGCGGCGTCGTAGGGCAGCGGCCCCGGGTCGAGGGTGAAGAGCGGGTAGCGGTCGCCGGTGCCCGGCGCCGGCGCCACCATCACCCGGTCCACCCGCGGGTCCACCCAGCAGACGTCGTTGGCCAGCCCGTCGCCGTCGAGGTCGAACAGGGCGGCGCCGGCGCCGACGCTGGAGATCCAGGCCTGGATGTTGGCGACGCTCGGGTTGACCTGCCGCACGGCGTGCCCGGCCGGCTGGCCGGGCAGGGCCAGCGCCGCCGGCAGGCGCGGCAGCGCCGTGCGCTGAAAGGCAAAGCGCCCGGCGAGCGCCGCGCGCTCCGCCGGATCCAGGCTCGGCAGGCGCGCGAAGCCGTAGAGGACGACGATGAGGACCGCGGCCACGGTGCGCGCCGCGTGCCGGCGCCAGAAGCCATCCGTTCGGTTCATGAGGCGACTCCCTCGGGCAGGATGCTCTGCTGGATGCGCTGCCGCCAGAGCTCGAACAGGGGGTCGGGCCGCGGCCCGGCCGGGG
>JASLEW010000123.1 GCA_030150965.1 Thermoanaerobaculia bacterium
CCGAGGCGGCGAGCGAGCTGCTGGCGCTGCCCTGGGAGCTGCTGCATGACGGCACGGGGTGGCTGTTCCAGGGCGGCGAGCCGGTACGGGTGCGGCGGCGGCTCCCCAACCGCCGGGCGCAGGCCGCCCGCCCCACCGCCCTGCCGCTGCGCATCCTGGTGGTGAGCCCGCGGCCGGAGCGGGACGACGGGGGCGCGCCGATCGGCTACTTCGATCACCGGGCGAGCGCGCGGCCGGTGGCCGAGGCGGTCGAGGAGCTGGGCGAGCTGGCGCGGCTCACCATCCTGCAGCCGCCGACCTACGGCGCCCTCGAAGCGGCGCTGGCCGCGGGCGACGGCGGCGAGCCCTTCGACGTCGTGCACTTCGACGGCCACGGCGTGTACCGGCGGCGCGAGGGGCTGGGGGCGCTGTGCTTCGAGCGGCCGGAGGAGGCGCAGGACGGCGGCGGCCCGCTGGCCGTGCGGGTGGCCGACGTGGTGGACGCGGCGCGGCTCGGCGGCCTGGTGAACCGGCACCGCATCCCTCTCGTGGTGCTCGACGCCTGCCAGACGGCGGTGGCCGGGAAGGACCCCACCGGGTCGGTGGCGGCGCGGCTGCTGGCCGCCGGGGTCACCTCGGTGGTGGCGATGAGCCGCAGCGTGCTGGTCGAGACCGCGCGGCGGTTCGTGGCGGCGTTCTACGGCGAGCTGGCGCGCGGCGCGCGGGTGGGGCGGGCGATGCTCGCCGGCCAGCAGGCGCTCTTTGCCGACCCGCGGCGCGGCCGGGTGCTGGGGGCCGGCGAGCTGCAGCTCCAGGACTGGTTCGTGCCGGTGCTCTACCAGGAGGAGCAGGACCCGCGGCTGATCACCCGGCTGCCGGCGGCGGAGGTGCGGCGGCTGGAGGCGCGGCGGCGGCAGGTGCGCCTGGGCGAGCTGCCGGAAGGGCCGGCGCACGGCTTCCAGGGGCGAAGCCGCGAGCTCCTGGCGCTCGAGCGGCTGCTCCACCGCGAGCGCTGGGCGGTGGTGCGCGGCACCGGCGGCGAGGGCAAGACGACGCTCGCCGCCGAGCTGGCGCGGTGGCTCACCGGGACGGCGCGGTTCGAGCGCGCGGCGTTCGTCAGCCTGGAGCGCTGCCGCGAGCCGCGCGCGGTGCTCGATGCGCTGGGGCGCCAGCTGCTGGCCGCGGGCGCGAGGTACTCGGTGGCGGCGTTTGCCGATCTGGACGAGGCGCTGCAGCCGGTCGAGCGGGCGCTGGCGGAGCAGGCGACGATCGTGCTGCTCGACAACTGCGAGAGCGTGCTGCCGGCGCGCGGCGCGGCGGAGGGGGACGCCGGGGCGCAGATCCTCGCGCTCTGCTGGCAGCTGCTCGACGCCGGCCCGGGCACGCGGTTGCTGCTCACCAGCCGCGAGGCGCTGCCGGCGCCGTTCGCCGGTGGCCGCCGGCAGATCGAGCTGGGGGCGCTGGCCGGGCAGGACGCCATCGAGCTGGTCAGCCGGGTGATGCAGGAGAACGGCTGGGCGCCGCCGGGGGACGCCGCCGCCGCGACCCCGAGGGAGGTCGAGGAGCTGGTCGAGGCGGTGCACTGCCACGCCCGCGCGCTGGTGCTCCTGGCGCCCGAGGTGGCGGGGCGCGGCGTGCGGGCGGCGGCCGGCGACCTGCAGGCGCTGATGGCGGAGCTGGAGCGGCGGCACCCCGGCGACCGCGAGAACTCGCTCTACGCCAGCGTCGAGCTGTCGCTGCGGCGGCTCGGCGGCGAGGCGCGGCGGCAGGTGCAGGCGCTGGCGGTCTGCCAGGGGGGCGTGCACCTCGGGGTGCTGGAGCAGCTCACCGGGCTGGAGCGGGAGGCGGCATTCAAGCTGACCAGAGAGCTGATCGCGGTAGGGCTGGGGGAGGACATGGGCGGCGGCCACCTGCGCCTGGACCCCGGGCTGGCGCCTTACCTGCTGGGCGGGCTGGGGGGCGACGAGGCGGAGGCCCTGCGCTCCCGCTGGGCCGAGGCGATGAGCGAGCTGTGCTCGTATCTTTACCAGGAGTTGTCCAAGGACACCCAGCTCGCCAGCCGGCTGACGCTGCTGGAGCTGCCCAACCTGCTCGGCATGCTGGACTGGCTGGAGGACAGGGTGGCGCCCGAGCGGGCGGTCAATTTGGCTCAAGAGGTGGAAAGCCTCGTGGTCACCCTTGGAAAGCCGCAGGCCCTGGCCCGCGCTACCCGGATCCGCGAGCGGGCGGCGCAGAAGCTGGGCGGCTGGAGCCACGCTGGGTATCTCGCCGCGAGCGCGGCCGTCGATCGTCTGTTGGATGCCGGCAACTTTCCCGCGGCTCTCGCCGCGTCTCAGGAGCTTCTCCAGCGGTGCGTGGACGCCGGGGAGGCAGCTTACCCGACGGCGCCTTACGCCCTGGCATCCGCTTACTGTCGGCTTGGGAGGGTGCTGCAACGGTCAGGGGCCGCGGAGGCAGGCCTCGAATCGCTCACAGAGGCGCAACACCGCTTCGAATTGCTGGCCCGAGCAGGCAATGCAGAGGCCAAGCGGATGGTGTCTGCAGCCATGACAGAGATCGGTAACTGCCTGCTTGCTCTGGGGCGTCCGGACGAGGCAGCGGCAGCCTATGAGCAGACGATCCGCCTCGATCAGCAAGGCAACCGGATGCGAGACGTTGCCGTCGACAAGCTGCAGTTGGGCAGTGTACGGCTTCGGCAGAAGCGGTTCCCTGAGGCGCTGAAGCTCTACGAGGAGGCCAAGGCAGCCTTCGTGGCCCTAGAAGAGCCCCTGGCTATTGCAACGGCCTGGCATCAGATAGGAATGACCCTCCAGGCTGCTGGTGACTTCGACCGCGCCGAGCACGCCTACCGCGAGTCGCTCGCGATCGAAGTGCGCGAGAATAACCTGCCCGGCCAGGCTGCCAGTCTCGTCCAGCTCGGCAATCTCTACTACCTGCTGAATCGCCTCGAGGAAGCAGCAACATTCTTCAAACGGGCAGCTGAGGCGAACTCGCAGCTCGGGGACGTCGTAATGGAAGGCACCGCGCGCAGCAACCTCGGCATGATCCTGACCAGTCTTGGCAGACTGCAAGCGGCCCGAACGGAGCTCGAGCGCGCGGTGGCCTGCAAGAAGCCCTACGGCCACGCCGCCCAGCCCTGGAAGACCTGGGCTCTGCTAAGCGACCTCGAGCAGGCCGCCGGCGATGCCGCAGCCGTCCATGCCGCCCGCGATCGCGCCATCGCGGCCTACCTGGCCTACCGGCGGGCTGGCGGCGAGAGCGATACCAACCAGGCCCCGCTGTTCGCTCTCGTCGCACGGGCGGCACGCGACGGCTCGGCCCCCGTGGCGAGCCGGCAACTCGAAGCTCGTCTCGAGTCCGGCGATCCTCCGGCCTTCACGGCGCTCGTCCGCCAGCTCCAGGCGGTCCTCGCCGGCGACCGCGACCCGCAGCTGGCGGCAGATCCGGAGCTGGACTACCGCAACGCTGCCGAGATGCAGCTGCTGCTCGAATCGCTCGCCGCCAGGGACGCCGCCGGCTGAATGCGCGTCAAGGCTTGATCGTCGCTACGGATCTGAAGGCGGAGCCCGGCGTAGCCCTTGCCCTTGGCCGAGCGCACCGCGCTGTCCAGCATGGGGAGCGCGGTCACCAGCAGGATGTGCATGCGGCCGCGCGGCAGTCGGGGGTCGAGCGGCGCCGGGTCGGCGGCGGCGGCGAGGCGGCGCTCGATCGGGAACGCCTCCGCCGGCGGGACCTCGTGCGCGGCGGCGGCCTTGCCGTCGGCGCGGCGGAGCTGGAACCGCGGGGGGACGCCGCCTTCAGGGAGATGGCAGAGGCTCAGGATGGGCATGGGGGCTCACTCCCACGGCTTCTGCTCCATCGCGGCGAGATCGCGGCTGCCGTGCACGATGGTGACGATCAGGATCTTCTCTCCCTCCGCGCGGTAGATGATCCGGTAGGGGCGGACGAGCAACTCCCGATGCCGGCCGTCTCCTTCGGGAGTGACGCGGCCCAGGTGCGCGAAGCTGGCGAGGGGCTCCGCCGCTGCGAGGAGGCGCTCGGCAAAGCGGCGGGCGTAGTGGGGGGAGTCGCGGGCGATGTAGTCGTGGATGGCCGCGAGGTCGGCCACCGCCACATCGGACCAGACGAGCTTCATGCCCTCAGGCGGAGGCGAACCGCTTCCTGACCTCGTCGTGCGGGACGGTCCGGCCGCCGGCGATGGCGGCTTCGCCGGCGGCGATCTTCTGCCGGACGTAGATCTCGTACATCACCTCGTCCCAGGTTGCGCCGTCCGGCAGCTGGTCGGCGAGCCGGTGGACCTCTTCCTTGATCGAGCTCATGGACGCCATTGTAATGGAGCCGGGGCAGACGTGGCTCCTGGGCAGGGCGCCGAGCCGCCCAGGCTCGGCGATCCGCCGATGTTGCGGCAGACCCTGCCGCGCCAGGCCGGGTCTATGTGCAGAGCTTGCAGACGGAGAGATGCGTCGGACAGGCGATGCTGGTGCAGGTGGTCCCCGGAGGGCCCGAGAGTCCGCCCACCACCGGCAGGATCTCCTGCGATTCGAGCAGCCGCAGCGTCTCACGATGGAGCGCCACCCTGGATACCGTCGTCTTCTTCATCTTGGCATCCTCTGGACGGAGCCATGACCGGCCATCGGGATTGATTCCGGCTGCTCCATTCCAATAGGGAGAGTGCCGCGGCTGGCTGAAAGTGGCGTGGGCGCCGCTCGCGGCGCGCGACGAGCTATGCTGCCTCGCCCAGCCCCATCCGCCGCGCCCGCTCGCCCGGCCGGCTGGGCTAGAGGCGTGCCGCCTCGAGCCCCGTCGTCCTCATGTGGTGCTGGCGGCGTCCGCTCCGCATATTTCTGGGGGTCGAGGCGGATACAGGGACCACCCTGAACGTGCCACCAGTCGAGGGTCCCGAGCAGAGCATTGAGCTCCTCCAGGCCGCAATCGAGCGGTTGCTGCGGAGCGGGGTGCCGAGGAGCGCGGCCAGGCGCGCCTCGATGCGGGCCACGAAACCGGTTACGGTCCAGGCGCCTGCCGGCGCCGCCGCGGGGGGCGCGGGTGCGGCGTGGCCCGCGCGCGAGGAAAAGTTGCGATCCGGCGATTTTTCTGGGCGGGCACGCGCACCGGCTGCAGGACGTTGAACAGCACCTGCAACCGACCGCTGCGGCTCAGGAACGCCGACTCGTCGAGACCGTCCACGATCACCACGACCGCCAGATCCGGATCGGCAAGCAGGTATTGCAGAGCGGGCCGGATGAGCAGGCGCAGCTCCCGCCGGTCCTCATCGGGAAGGCCATCTATCAGCCGTTCGTGATCGACGCACTGAGAGGGGCGAGGCCGCAGCACCCCGGCGTGATACGCTTTGTGCAAACGCTCCCGGACGGGATCTCTGAATGGCGAAAGCAAGCCCGCAACGGCCGGCGAGCGGTATGCGCCGCCGCTCTCTCGGCAGAGCGCTCGCCGGTCAGGCCGGCCGGCGGCGCCACCACCGCCACCGGGGCGGCGGCCTGGGCAGGGCGCGGCGTGTTCTGATGCCGGAGGCGCCATGAACGGAAAGCAGCGATGGGTTGGCTGGGGAGCGGCGGTCTGGGTGGCGTGCGGCATCGCCGCGGCGGCGGTGCCGGCGCCGCGGCGGCTGCTGCTCCAGGTGCGCGACCTGGCAGGGCAACCGCAGGCTGGCATTCAGCTCGCCTTCGGAGGGGTGAGGTCGCAGCCGACGGATGCGTCCGGCGCGGCCGAGCTGGAGCTGCCGGTGGGGCTCCAGGTTGGGCAGCCGATCACGGTGGTGCTGGCCGGTGGCGGCAAGGAGCCGGCGGAGTGGTTCCTGGTCGACGACCAGGTGACGGTCACGGCGTATCCCGCAAGCCTGAAGCTGATGAAGCGGAGCGAGATGCGCGCGATCGGCGAAGCGGCGCTGCGCGCCGGGCGCAGCGTGGGCGGGAGCGACGGCGCGACGGCGGCGGACGAGCGGGAGGGGGTGCTGGTCGAGGAGGCGAAGCGCCGGGGCCTGAGCCGCGAGCAGTTGGAGAAGGCGATCAGCTCGTTTGCCAAGACCGGCAACGACGAGGACCTGGGGATCGCGGCGTTTCTGAACGGGCATTTCCCGCGTGCCGAGGAGCTGCTCGGCCGGGCGGCCGGGAAGGAGAAGGAGCATACGGCGGAGGTGCTGCGCTACCTCGGCGCCGCACAGTACGAGGACGGCAAGTACAGACAGGCGGCTGGCACCTTCCGCACGGCGCTGGCACTGCGACCCGATGACAGCTTGCTGCTGGCGTGGCTCGGGCGGTCGCTCTGTCGGCTGGCGGAGTGGGCGGAGGCCGAGAAGGTGCTGCGGCGGGTGCTCAAGGAGGATGAGGAGCAACGGGGCAAGGACGGTCCTTATTTGAGCGCCGACCTTGAGAATCTCGCCCAGCTGCTTCAGGACGCCAGCCGCCTGGCCGAGGCCGAGCCGCTGCTGCGCCGCGCTCTCGCCATCGACGAGCACAGCTTCGGGCCCAATCACCCCAACGTCGCCGTCCGCCTCAACAACCTGGCCCTGCTGCTCCAGGCCACCAATCGCCTGGCTGAGGCGGAGCCGCTGCTGCGCCGCGCTCTCGCCATCGACGAGCACAGCTTCGGACCCGAGCACGCCGAGGCCGCTACCGGCCTCAACAACCTGGCACAGCTGCTCCAGGCCACCAACCGCCTGGCCGAGGCCGAGTCGCTGATGCGACGCGCTCTCGCCATCGACGAGCACAGCCTCGGACCCGATCATCCCAACGTCGCCACCGCACTCAACAACCTGGCCCAGCTGCTCACAGGCACCGATCACCTGGCCGAGGCCGAGCCGCTGCTGCGGCGCGCTCTCGCCATCGACGAGCGCAGCTTCGGACCCGATCATCCCAACGTCGCCAGAGACCGCAACAACCTGGCCCTGCTGCTCCAGGCCACCGACCGCCTGGCCGAGGCCGAGCCGCTGATACGGCGCGCTCTTGCCATCGACGAGCACAGCTTCGGACCCGATCATCCCAACGTCGCCACCCGCCTCAACAACCTGGCCATGCTGCTGCAGGCCACCGACCGCCTGGCCGAGGCCGAGCCGTTGATGCGGCGCAACGTCAGCATCCTCCTCGCGTTCGCCCGCACGCAGGGGCATGAGCATCCGAATGCCGCGGCCGGCGTGGCCAACTACCGGGCGCTGCTCAAAGCGCTCGGCAGGTCGCCGGCGGAGATCGAGGCCACGATCGAGGCGCTGCGGGCTGGGAGGTGAGCGGACGGCCGGGCGGGACGTCCTCCGTCCGCCTCGCCTTGCCGCCGCGCGCACGCCCGCAGCCGCTGGCGGCAGCCCAACCGGCGCCGAGCATCGAGAAGTAGAAGGCTCGCAACGGCCTGGCGAACTGCTGCATCGTTTTCGCCTTCGGAGTATCACCGCCCCATGGACCGCCGAGACCTCGCCAGGATGGCAGCGCGGCTCATGGGCAGGACAGCGCCGATAAAAGTCGTGATGGCCTGGAACGAGATCGCGTGCCGGCTCATGATCGCCTTGACCGAGCTTCCGTGGGTTCTCGACCGCGCGCCCTGGCGCGTCTAGCCAGTGTCGCTGCTGGAGGTCCAGTTCCTAGCCGAGATCGGCCGCATCGAGGGCTCGGGCCTCGCCTTCGAGGAGCGCCTGGCACAGGACGCCCGCTTCCTCATCGAAGCGAGCCAGAGCAAGAAGTGAGTGTCGAGCAGCAGCTCAGTCGCCATCCTCGCGCCGCCCACCCGGCCCGCGCGGCGCGAGCGGCGCGCCAGATCCCTGCCACTCCCAGTGCCACCGGTCCGCCTCGTCGAGGCCGGGCACGCGCAGGATGTCCGAGTAGTCGGGGACGCTGCGCCGCCGGGCGCGCCGGCCGCGCCGGCGCAACTCGATCAGGGCCCCGTCCCGTTCGATGACCACGACCTCGCCGGCAACCACCTCGTCGAGCAGGCGGAACCAGAGTCTGCGGGCGGCGGTGGCGGTGAGGGACTTCATATGTACCGTGTACACCTATGCGATCGATGGGAGCAAGGATCTCATGCATCCGCCTGGCGGTCGCCAGAGCCGCGCGCTGATCGTGGGTCGGCCAGGCGTCCCCCCTGCCCGCCGCGTCGCGTTTCGCCGCGCAGCCAGAGGTACTTCGTCTTCTTCAGCGGCTCGTCGCCGGCGCCGGGCAGGGTGCGGCGTGGGCGCGGCGCGCGACGCCCGGCCGAGCAGACCGGCTGCGGGCGCCGCTTCTGTTATGTTAGACGTCTCGGAAACGATCGAAGGATGGTTCGGGAGCGCCGGGAGGGAACGCGATGCCTGGAGGGGATCTCGGTATTCAGGTCAAGAAGCCCGTGTCGGTGTGGAACCGGCCGCTCCGCGCGGACGGCACGGGGATCTTCAAGGCGCTCGCGAAGGGCGTCGCGCACGCAGGGAGCGGACAGTGGGCGGCGCTGGGTGCGGACTCGGTCGAGGGGCTGACAGCGGTCGGCCTGGGAAAGGACGTTGGGGAGCTGGCGTGGCTCCTCATCCGGCGGGCGCTCCTCTCGGCGATGGTCGAGCTGGTCAGGGAGCAGCTTCCGGTGCCGGCGAGGCCGACCGCGGCCGCGGTGGCGGACCAGCAGAGCGAGGGTCTGGACACGGCCATCGGGGCGGCCGAGGTGACCATCGACCGGGCGTTCTTCGAGCGGCCGGCGCAGCTGCCATTGCTGGAGATGCTTCGGAAGCCGTTCGCCGAATGGCTGGCCGGATACGGGGTGGAGGGAGCGGCGGCGACGGCGGTGGCGGAACGGCTGCCGAGCTACTTCGTGGTGGAGCTCGACCGGGAATGGCGGGGACAGCCGGTCGTTTACGAGCCAATTCGGGCTGGCATCGCGACGCCGTTCACCGCCGCCGCGGAGCGCGAGCGTGCATGGACGGTCTACGCCGCGCGGCTCGAAAAGCAACTGGACGAGCCGCTGTTCGGCGAGGCGTTTGGGCTGCGGCAAGTGTATGTGCCGCTGCGGGCGTTCTACCTGAGCCACCGGGCGGAGAGCGGCCTGGCTGAGATCAGAAAGGCCGTGCCCGTCGAGAAGGTGCCGCCGAAGCGGGTGGCGGTCGAGCTGGCGCCCGCGATCGACGAGTGGATTGCAAGCGGCGACCGGACGGACTGCCTGCGGGTCCTGTCGGGCGGACCGGGCTCGGGCAAGTCGTCGTTCGCCAAGGTTTATGCCGCTGCAGCGGCGGGCCGTGGCCGCCACGTGCTGCATGTGCCGCTGCATCTTCTCGACCTCGGCGCGCCGCTGGAGAAGGCGGTCGGTGACTTCGTGCGCGATGGCGACGTGCTGCCGGCGAACCCTCTCGACCCTGACACGAGCGAGGCAGAGTTGCTGCTGATCTTCGACGGGCTCGACGAGATCGCGCAGCGGGGACGGCAGGGCGCGGAGACCGCGCGGGACTTCGTGCGCGAGGCGCAGAAGGTGATCGAGCTGCGCAACGCGCAGGCGCGGCGGCTGCTCGTCCTCGTCACCGGGCGGGAGCCGGTCGTCCAGGCAGCCGCCAGCGAGCTGCGCGTGCCTCGCCAGGTCCTGCACCTCCTATCGTATTTCGTGCCCAGGGAGGAGCGTCGGGAGGAGGTGTGGGAGCAAGGCGCCGAGCTGGTGGCGAGGGACCAGCGCGGCGAGTGGTGGCAGCGCTACGGGAGGATGGCCGGAAAGAGATACAAGGGGCTCCCTCGCGAGCTGGCGCGAAGGGACCTCGAGGAGGTCACGGCACAGCCGCTGCTCAACTACCTCGTGGCACTGGGCTTCGGGCGCGGCAGGATCGACTTCCAGAGCGAGGTGAACCTCAACGACATCTACGCGGACCTGCTGGACGCGGTCTACGAGCGAGCGTGGGAGAAGGGGCGGCGCGTCGTGTCCGACCTGACCCTCGGCGAGTTCACCCGAGTGCTCGAGGAGATCGCGCTCGCGGCATGGCACGGCAATGGGCGCACCACAACCGTCGGGGAGATCGAGGCGCACTGTCAGGCGGCGGGGCTCAGCGCGCTGCTCGGGCGCTTCGCGGAGGCGAAGGCGGGCGTGCTGCGGGTGCTCACGGCGTTCTACTTCCGGCAGCACGGCCACACGGTGGCCGGCGAGCCCACCTTCGAGTTCACCCACAAGAGCTTCCGCGAGTATCTGACCGCACGTCGGATCGTGCGCGCGGTGCGGACGATCCACGAGGAGACGGAGCGCCGGAGGCAGACCTACGACCGCGGATGGGATGAAGGGGCGGCGCTCAAGCATTGGGCCGAGATCTGCGGGCCGGAGGCCATGGATCTCGACCTGTTCCGGTTCGTCGCCGCCGAGCTGAGCAAGGGGCCGGACGAGGCCAGGTCCTTGCAGGAGATGCTCTGCCGGCTGATCGGCTCCATGCTGCGGAGTGGGATGCCGATGGAGCTGCTGGGAAAGCGGCCCAGCTTCCAGATGGAGACCCTGCAGGCACGCAACGCCGAGGAGGCGTTGCTCGCGGTGCTGAACGCCTGCGCCCGCACCACCAGAATCGTCAGCACGATCGACTGGCCTGGGGAGGCCGACAGCAAGGATATCCGTGCGGGCGCTTGGATCCGACGTCTGGCGGGCCAGCGGTCGAACGGCACAAATGTGCTGGCGCTCTCCTGCCTCTCGTACCTGGATCTCTCAGAATGCGCCCTGTACATGATCGATCTCTATGGTGCCAACCTGGAGAGAGCGGATCTGTCCTGGGCGATCCTCGCCTGGGCATCGCTGGATGCGGCAACCCTCGTCAGCGCGAATCTCGAAGGGGCCTTCCTAGCTGAAGCGCACCTCGCGCGGGCGAACCTCGAAGGGGCGAACCTCAAGGGGGCGCACCTCGCGCGGGCGAACCTCGAAGGGGCGAACCTCAAGGGGGCGAACCTCGAAGGGGCGACCATTGAGGGGTCAAACCTCGAAGGGGCGAACCTTGAGGGGGCGAACTTCGAAGGGGTGCGCGGCAAGGAAAGGCTACTCGAAAAAGCCAACGTCATCTCTGATCGGATCAAGCGGTTAGGTCGGCACGCGCAGGGCTCACGCCGCAAAGCCTGAGTGGGCCGCGGAATCAATCGACGCCGCCCGGCCGCTCCAGTTGAACTCCGCGGCTGGTGCCGCTGACCGAGCTGGGCGAGAACCTTGGGACCTCGGCCAACTGGGCTAGAGGCCGGCGAGCTCGAAGCGGGCGTTGGGGAGGTGCGGGACGGCGCGCAAAAAGTCCACCACCGTCTGGACCAGAAGGACCGAGGCCCACTGCTGGTCGAAGGCGCGACGCATGAGGCGGAGGGCCTTCTCCGCCTCGCCGGGGAGGCCCTGGGCGAGGAGGCGCTGGGAGGTCTCGGCGGCCAGCAGGCGCGCCTCCTCAAGGCGGCCCTGCTGCATCCAGACGACCACCAGGTCGAGGGCGATCAGGCCGCGGTGCGCCTCGACCTCCGGGCTCGCGAGGAGGTCCATGCCGGCGCGCAGGGCGCGCTCCGCGCGCTCGTACTCGCCGAGGCCGGAGTTGATGTAGCCCTCCAGGTGGGCGATCTTGGCCTGGTTCAGCTGGCCGGCACCGGCGAGAGCCTCCAGCGCGTCGCGGCTGCGGAAGAGGAGGGACCGGGCCTCGCGGTGGCGCCCGGCGGCGGCGAGGAACCAGATGCGGCTGTGGAGGGCGATGCCCGCGACGGCGGGCTCCCGCTCCGGGTCGATCAGCTCCAGGGCCTCGGCCAGGAGGCGCTCGGCGCGCTCGGGGTCGCCCTCGTGGCCGAGGTAGGTGGCGCGGCCGATCAGGGCCTTGCCGGCATTGTGGAGGTCGCCCAGGGCGAGGTAGGCGCTGTGCACCGCGGCCAGAGGGTCCATCCCCTCGCATGAACGGCAGGACGCGCCGCTCAAAACCGCGGCGTTCTGAGACCGCCAGCTCTCCGGAGAGCTTCGTGAACTCCTTCTTGCCGCTCCAAGAGCGCATGCCGATCCATGCTACCTCGCCCAGGCCCATCCGCCGCGCCCACGGCCGGACCCGATCCCGCGCGGCGCGTCACTGCGGCGCGCGGTAGAAGCTGAGGGCGCTCTCGCCGTAGCGGCGGACCTCGGTGCGCACCAGGGTGCCGGCGACGAGCGGCAGGTCGCGGCGGGAGGCGTGCTCGATCACGGCCTCTCCCTCCGGTGCGAGCAGCGGCTGCAGCTCGGCGAGGAGGAGATCGTAGGCGTCGAAACGGTAGGGCGGATCGGCGAAGGCGAGGCCGAAGGGGCCGGCCCCCTCGGCGGCCAGGCGGGCGAGGCCGGCGGGGAGGGGGAGGCGCCGCACCTCGACCAGGGGCTCGCCCAGGCGCGCGGCGTTGGCGGCGATGGCCTTGACCGCGCGCACGTCCTCATCCACGCAGAGGACGTGCAGGGCGCCGCGGCCGGCGGCCTCCAGGCCGACCACGCCGCTGCCGGCGAAGAGGTCGAGGACGCGGGCGCCGGGGGGCTCCTCCAGGCGCTCGCGCCAGATCGAGAAGAGGGCCTCGCGCACCCGCCCCTCGGTCGGCCGGGCGCCGGGCGGCACCTCCAGGGCGCGCCCGCGGTGGGAGCCACCGGTCACCCGCACCCCGGAGCGCACGCCGCTCACCTCTCGCGCGACACCAGGACGGTGAACTGCTCGCGCACCAGGTCGTTGGGCACGATCAGGTGCAGCGGCTGCTCGACCCCGTCCAGCTCGACGCCCTTGTGATCGCTGGTGAAGTTCATCACCCGGAAGAGGTTGCCGTCGAAGCGCTTGAGCACGTCGCCAAGGCGCGGCTCGTAGCGCTCGGGCAGCGCCTCGTTGTTCTCGCGCAGCACCGCCACCCGGGCGCCCAGCTCCTCGGCGATCTGGCGCACGTGCGCGAGGCCGAGCGGCAGCGCATCGTAGCGGCCGAAGCGGGCGGTGCGCCGCCGGTCGCCGGGCAGGTCGAGGACCAGGTCGCAGCGCTCCACCCATTCGCCGGTCACGCCGCGCGGCTGCTCCGCCGCGTCGCTCAGGTCCTCGGCGGCGAGGCGGCGCAGCGTCCCCTGGAGCTCGTCCGGGCCGAGCTCGGCAAGCCCCATCCACTCCCGGCCGACCGGCCCGTCGCGCAGCCGGATGGTGCCGTTGCCAAAGAGCGTCACCTCGCGCCGGCCGAGGCGGGTGGCGCAGTCGAGGCGCAGCAGCTCCAGCGACCGATCGGAGAGCGGCGGCGCAGCGGTCTGCCGGGGCGCAGCCGGTGCGACGGTGGCAGGCGGCGCCGTGCGCGACATGCTGGCGGGCGTCATGGCCGTGGGGCGCGAGCCGGCAGCCGCCACCCCCAGAGAGCCAGCGCCACCGGCGGCGAGCGCAAGCCCCGCGGCCAACATTCGGCCGCCACGGAATCCGCCGCCGCGAGTCTCGCGACCTCCACCGTCTCCGCGACCTCCGCGGTGGAGCGCGGCGAGACACCAGGCACCGATCAAGGTTCCGCCTCCGCCGGTCATCCTTGATCCTCCGGGTGGGCAAGGCGGCGCTGCCCGAGCTCCGCCGCCTCGCCGCCGTCGTTCGTGTCGCTCGCCTCGCGGGCCTCGCTCGCCTTGTTCGGCTCGTTCGAGCTATTCGCGGGATCCTCGGGCGCCATGGCCGTCGCCGGCTCCGCCAGCCGCGCCAGCGCATGGCGCAGCTCCTCCTCCGGGCCGATCTCGCCGTCCAGCCGCGCCGCGCGGGTCGCGGCGAGCGCCCGGCCGATGGCCGGTCCCGGCGGCGCCCCCGCCTTCAGGAGGTCGGCGCCGCGCACGCCGAGGGTGAGCGGCCGCAGCTCCAGGAGGTAGCGCCGCACCCAGGAGCGCGCCAGCGCCCCGCCCTCCGCCGCCAGCAGCAGCAGCTCCTCACCGGCGAGGCCGGCCAGCGCCGCGTCCACCTCGTGCGGCGCCGCGCCGCCGCCGAGCCGGTGAGGAGCTGCTGCTGCTGGCGGCGGAGGGCGGGGCGCTGGCGCGCTCCTGGGTGCGGCGCTACCTCCTGGAGCTGCGGCCGCTC
>JASLEW010000125.1 GCA_030150965.1 Thermoanaerobaculia bacterium
AAGCAGAAGCAACAGCACTCAGCAGGTAACGGTAAACCCGAGACCTGTCCCTGCGGGACAGGTCCACTAACCGAGGAGGGGGGAAAATTAACGTCGCGCTGGGGGGGAAATTTGGCGTCGTCTTGACAGGGGGGAACGGGCCGCTCAGGAAAGGAACTCAGGCTTCCCCCGCTCCACCCGTGCAGTCGACACGCCGACGCGGAGGACTCGAGGTTGACATGTTCATAGATAGAGGAAGGTCATGAGCCCGAAGCGGTGGGAGCCGACCTCGCTGTTCCAGACCATGAAGCCCCGGAAGAGGTTGCGCTTGACGCCATCGGCCTCGAAGGAGATCGGGTTGCGGTCGTCCACGAGGAAGATGAAGACATCGCGGTCGGAGGCGTAGAGGGTGGTGGCCCGCAGTGGGTTCACCGCGGAGTAGCTGGCCGCCGGGACCCGCCAGCGGTTGCGGCCGGCCCCTGCGGGAAGACATCCCCTTGAACCTGCCGGCCGACCTCCGCGAGGAGGCCCTGGCGCTCCGCAACCGGCTTCTCCTCTTCCGCTGCCGCAACCTCACGAAGCCGCGCGACCTTGCCCGCGCCGGTTCTCCCTCTCCGGCTTGCCCTCGGGGCCGCCCTCGCCCCCACCTCCCGCCTTCTCCCAAGATGCTGATAAAAGGTGCACGCAACCCCAGGGATTCCCCTGCCGCGTCACCCTCCGAGGACGCAAATCCCGGCCCGCCGGCTACCCCGAAGATCCCCGGACCTTGGGCGAGCACCTCCGCCGGGCGCGCCTCGACCGCCGCCTCCCACAGCGCCAGGCGGCAGCGGCGATCGGTTGCCACCACGCCTCGCTCCTCCGGCCGCGGGCGGTCGAGCAGTGGTCACGCAGCCGTTCGCGCCGATCAATATGGAGGGGAGGAGAGCGAGCAACACGACGATCAAGACGCTTTTGCGCATCGTAGACTCCTTTCGCGCCAGTGGGGGTACCGGGTTCGGGCCGTCTCCGGCGATCTCCTTGCCGGGGAAGTACCGGCCTGCTCAGAGCTTCGGCTGGGGAGCGGCTGGCAGGTGCACCTCGGCCGCCGATTTGTCCGCCGCCAGGTGGATCATGCAGCGGAGGCCGACGGCCAGATCGGCGGCGGTCGCCGGCTGCTCACCTCGGAAGTATTTGGTGTCCTTACCGAGCTTGAGCGAAAGCGTCTTGCCCTCCGGGGTTGTCAGTTCGATGTGATCCCGGTCGAAGGCGGCGATGGTCCCCTTGGCATGGCCGCCACCGTGAGCAAGAGCCACCGCGGGGAAGAGTACGAGGAGCAACGCAGGCAAGAGATACAGGACTCTACGCATGTGGGACTCTCCTTTTCTTCAGCGTGGATGAGTGGGGGGGGCGACGGCCGCGTCCTCGCCCCGCAGAAACTTCTCTTCTTCTTCCCGTTCCTTCAGCTATTGACTCCTGTATAAGGAATGTCCTATCCTCTGAGAAGGAGGATAGACATGCGTCCTCAAGGAAGTCCGGAGGAGTTGGAGCGTCGGCGAAAGCGAGCTATCGCACTTCTCAGTCAGGGTTTGCCGCCGGTCGAAGTGGCTCGGATGGTCGGGGTCGATCGAAGAAGCGTCCGGCGCTGGAAGGCAACTCATCAGCGAGGAGGCGACGCCGGCCTGCAGGCCAAGCCGGCGCCCGGGAGACCGAGTCGGCTTCAACAGGAGACCAAAGTTGCGCTGGAAGAGCTGCTGCTGAAAGGCGCCCAGGCAGCAGGGTTTCCGACAGACCTGTGGACGTGTCCGCGCGTGGCTGAGGTAATCCACGCTCGCTTTGGTGTGCAGTACCACACTGATCACATTGGCCGCTTGCTTCACAGCCTCGGCTGGAGCCCGCAGAAGCCTCAGCGACGAGCCGTGGAACGCAATGAAGAGAAGGTTCAGACGTGGATTAAACGGGAGTGGCCTCGCATTAAAAAAAAGCCTGGCGACTGAATGCGACCCTGGTCTTTGTCGACGAGAGTGGCTTCATGATGGCGCCCTGGGTTCGTCGAAGCTGGTCGCGCCATGGCCAAACACCGGTGTTGGTTCAGCGGACCCGCTCTCACCAAAAAGTCTCGGCGATCGCCGCCCTGTGCATTCCACCCAGCCGCGACCACTTGTCGTTCTTCTTCCGGCTCTACCCGGATCGCAATATCTGCATTCCTGAGATTATGGAGTTTGTCCGCGGTCTCGGTCGCCACCTGTCGGGCCGTGCGGTTGTGATTTGGGATCGACTCCAAGCGCATCGCAGCGAGCAGGTTGACCAGGCTCTCCGACAAGCTCTGGGATCGCCCGCATCCTTCCTGCCTCCCTATGCACCTGATCTCAACCCCGTCGAGTATGCCTGGTCATACCTGAAGACCGGCACCATGGCCAATCTGGCGCCCACTCAGCTCGAAGTGCTCACCACCGCCGCCCTTCGCGGTCATCGTGGCCTGCAGCGGAATCAACTCCTTCTTCGCTCCTTCCTGGCGCACAGTCCTCTTTTTTTGCGCCTCAGATAGGACATTATTTATGCAGCTGTCAATAGCCGGGGCTCACCGGGTTCAGGTGCTTCATCGCCGCCAGCTCCTCGCCCGTCAAGTGCGGCAGATGGCGGATGAAATGCACCAGCCCCCAGGATTCCTGCCTGCCCTCGGGCGTGCCCGTCGCCCAGGCGGGCATGCCCGTGAAGCGGATGCCGTTTTCGATGATGTAGAAGATCTCGCCGTCGGAGAGCTCCTGGGTCGGCGCGAGGCGCATGTCGGGAGCCTTGGGATAAAGGTTCTGTCCGATCTCGGTGGCGCCGCTGCCGTCGTTCGCGTGGCACGAGGCGCAGTGGTCGGCGAAGTGCGCCCGCGCTGCCGCCAGCAGACCGGGCGAGCGCGGCAGGGGGTTCGGCGCGTCACGGGCACCGCGGGGAATTGCCAGGTGGCGCAGTCGCCTGGCCGCGAACGCTTCGAGCGCCAGCGGTCGATCGCGGGCGCTCAGTCCGTGCGCGAGGTACGCGAAGACGAGCGCGACTGCGCCGGCGGCGGCAACCGCTCCGAGACCGAGGGGCAGGGCGAGCCTGCGCCGCCGGGTCATGGCTGGCCCATCGACATGTGCATCGCGTGATCCATGGGCGGCCCAGTGAGCTTCACGCGCAGGAAGGTCATCCAGGAGTAGAGGGTCTGGCTGCCGTAGCGCGGCAGAAGCTCGCGGGGCACCCCAGCGACGCTGCCCTCGATGCCAATGCCCGCTTTCAAGACCTTCACGGCGAGCGCGTCGTAGATGTAGCCGAGCGAGAGCTTGCCCACGGTCGCGACCTGGCCGGTGCCGAGCAGCTCGTCGTTGCCGAGCCGCTCCACGCGGCCAAAGAGCGCGTGCCGCTCTGCGAAGGCGAGCCCGCTCTCAAGCAAGAGCGCATTCGTGGTTCTTCCAGGGCTGCGGTCGTTTTGCCCCCAGGCCAAGGTGGTTTGCCAGTTGCCGGCGGGGAGCGGCCGGTTGTACATGACCGACGCCGTGGAGCGGGTCGTGTTCACGCCCGGTTCGAGTTGCTCGGGGCTCATAAGGTGACCGACGCTCGCCTGGAAAGACCAATTGGGAGCAGGCTGGTAGGAGGCGCGGAAGGAGTAGGAATTGAGCTTGGGCGCGTCGAGGTCGGTGCGCTGCTGGTCGGGCTCGTGGCCGTTGAAAGCCGAGCCTTCGAGCTTCCAGCCGCCGCGTATCCAGCCGAGGGTCACCACCCCATAGGCGATGTGGGTGGAGTCCAGCCAGTGATGCGAGAGCGGCGCTTCGGGGTTGTCCATCGCGGAGAAGCGGTGCATGAAAGCGGGCGGCCCGAGTGCCGGCTCGCCGGGCTCGCCGACGTAGAGGAAAACCGAGCGGTCCCTTCCGACCGGCAGGCTGTAGATGGCGGCGAGTTCCATAAAGAGGTCGTGGGGATGCTGGCGGTCCCGGAGCGGGGTTCGCCCGTCGGCGGTCTCGCCGGTCTGCAAGACGAGGGGGTAGCCGGTCGCGCCGATCGTCCATGGTTCCGCCGAGAGCATGGCGCGCAGGCCGAGGCGCCCAGGACCGAGCTGCCGCGAGGCCATGCCCATCAGCATGTTCTCGTTGAAGCTCTTGGTGTCCCGCTCCCGACCGGCTTGGTCGGAGTAGGTCTGCATGGTATAGCCATGGGTCATGAGCTGCCAGGGGCCGCAGCTCGAGTGCAATCCTTCATGCGGAGCGGACTCCGGCTGCCAAGAGGTTCCCGAAGCCTCGCGAGTCATGGCGTAAGGGCCGAGGAAGGCGGCCATGCCCGGCATGTCGTGCATGTGCTCCATGCCTGGCATACTCTGCATGCTCTCGCTTGCGTCTGTAGTCGGGTGCGCGTGCATGCCTTCCATGCCTTGTGCCTTGGAGGCGGCCGGAGGTGGGGGTGCTGCCGCCGCCGTGGGCGGCGGCTCTGCCTCGGCGGAGGGTTCCATCCCCGCTGGCGCGGGCGGGGCCGCCTCCGGTGCTGCCGGCGCCTCGGCGACGGAGGCAGACGGGTGCTCATGCTGTGCCCACGCCGGGGTTCGAGTGAGAAACACGAGGACGAGGGCGAGCCGCGTGAGGCTGCCATATCGGTGCATAGACCAATCCCCTGTGAACAAACCGTGATGGGTGCGCGGCCCTTCCGGCGCGGCTGAAGCTGCTTGCGGGCGCGAGTGGGCACGCCGCGTCCGCCGCTTCCGGCGAAGCGCTCGGACACGTCTACGGATCAGGTGGCGCTCAGGCCAGGGGGATGTGGTCGATCGAGGGAACGAAGAGCGACGGGGAGCGCTCCGCAGGCGGGATCGCGGCCTCGGCCAGGCGCCCGAGGGCGGGTAGGGCAAACGGAAGCCTCAGGACGGCGGTCGCGTGGCAGGCCCTATGGCAGACCGTCCGGTCGCCTTGGCTGGGATCACAGCCACCGCTCCCCTTGGGGGCCGATATGTGCCTGTGCGTCATGCCCGGCCCATGGCAGGATGACTTCAACGGAGCCGCCGCCTGCTGCGGCGCATATGCGCCGCAAGGAGAGGCCGCAGTGGCCACGTCGAGGGTGAAGCTCATGAGCAGTGCGGCGACAGTGAGGAGGCGGAGGCGCATGGGATAGCAACTCTGGCGCGGACTATTCCGCAGCACATCGCTACGATAGCACAGACGGCGCAGGAAGACCTAGAACCTCCTTCGTCGCCGGCCGATGCCAGATCCGGTGACCCCTTGGCAGCCGTTCTACGAGAGCCGGGGCGCGGGGCGGCTCATTGCCCGGACGCTCGTGCAGACGGCGCATACGCTGGCCGGAATCGATCCGGCGCGGGCGCTCGCGGTGGTAGATCAGGCGCTGCCCATGCTGCTGGCCGAGGATGTTTCCCTACGCTGCCATGCCGAGAACATCCGCACCGACTGCATGATCGATTTGGGCGAGGTGGACCTCGCGCTCCAGACGTTCGACGCCGCGGAGCCCATCGGAGCGGGGCGTCGCCGATCGCGCGGCGCCGCAGCGAGTTCAAGGCGGCGAAACTTCTCGAATGCCTCGGCCACTACAACGAGGCGCTGCAGCTCTGCCCTTTCCGAGGTCCGCCAATTTCTCAAAACGCACTGGAAGATCCCGGCGGCTACGCCTCCACGGTTTTTCTTTCAGTAGGAATCACCGCGCAAGTAGGCACCGAGAGACTCGCGGCCTGCCTTCAGTTCCAGGCGGAGTTCGCGAGCAGCGCGCTCCAATTCACCGTTGCCGAAAGGACGTTAGTCGGTGAATCCGGGAAGTCGTCAAAGAGAAGCACACCGAGCGCGAAGGACTGCTGCCCCTGGTGGCCATGCCCCGCGAACAGGGGCGGCAGGATGAACATGGGTGTGCCGTTGCCCTTCGGATCGGAGCAGCCGGGAGCCGGCCCATTGGGGCACGGCGGCAGCACCGACACCTCGCCCGTGGTCAGCGTGCCATTCTGATCCCAATTCATCTTGAACTCCCAGGCGACCTTGCTGAGGACGCCATAGGAGCATGTGCCGTTGTCACAGGCGACCGCGTAGAGGTAGATGTTGGCGCGATAGGTCTGCGGGTCCGCTCCGCGGAAGAGCGTGATGTTATAGGCCGAGCCGTCGGGGTTGCAGAAGGGTGGCGTGCCCGGGAGCGCCACGCACTGCGACACCCGCACCGTGCGCGCGAGCACGGCGAAGACGCGCTGGTCGAAGTCGCTGAGGGCGTTCTCACAGGACGAGGTGAGGCTGTCTTGGGTGATCCCGCGGCCGGCCGCGTCCGCGTGGGAGGCGGGCTCTGCGGTGCCGCTTGCTGAGGCGAGGTTGTTCACGAGGAGCGGTATGGTGGGCAGGAAGGGGTTCTGCGCGTTCGGCTCCAGGGCGACGTTCACCGTGAGGTAGGCGGGTGCGGCGGCGGTTGGCGCCACAAGATTTGAGTCCCCCTCGCGCCGCACGAGACTCCCCTGCGGCAGGAGGGGGCGACCGGGATTTAGCAGATCGATCGGCGGGTGGAGCGTGAGGTCGAAGGCAAGCTGCGTTTCTGCGCGCAGGAGGTGTCCCGGCGTGCCCGAGATGCCGTCCGTCACTGTAAGACCCGAGTAGCTGCCGCCGCCTTGGCCGCTTCGCCATAAGAGGAGCGAGGGATGGGCGAAGTCCGCGCCGGATTGAAGCGTTGCGACGCGCAGCGAAAGCCGTTCGAGCTGAAGCTCATCGCAGGTCACCTGATCGGGCGTGAGCGGATTGGTGAGGGGCGCGGCGCTCGCGGCCGGAGCGGAGAGCATGACCGCCAATGCGCACACGAACCAAGAAGCTACTCTCATCGGGTCCCTCCTTCTTTCATCGTACTCTCAGGGAACCTGGGAGACCTTCAGCACGATGTCGTAGGCGTAGTTGGGCGAGCTCGTCGGCGTGCCGCATGCGCTCATTCCCGAAATGGTCTTGGAAGACAGGACGGCTCCGCTCTTGGGGTCGAGCCACTGCACGGAATAATGTTGACCCTGTGCCATGAGGCAGAGGCTTAGGGTTTCGGAGTACTTCGGGTTCGTGGGGCTCGTGTTGTAGATTGGCTGGTAGCCGCCGAAGGCCAGGAAGGCATTCCCGGACGGCGTTTTCCGAGAAGAGCTGTAATGAATGTAGAGCACGTAGGTAAGCGACGTGGCGGCGCTTGTCGGTTGGAGCGCCGCCCAATATTTGTTCATATTCGTGCTCGGGTTCGCATAGGGTGACGGCCCGATGTTAACCCAGGTGGGGCCGCTGCCACCCTTGGGATCGGGGGAAGTTACCATCTGACGCAGCGGCAGCGGGGAGAGAAAGGTGCGGAGCGCGCCGAGCTCCTGGCGGATCGTGACTCCGAAGTCCGAGTTCCAGTAGTACCCGAAGTGATCGAAGGCCCCGCCCAAGTCGAGCATGAACTCCCATGCTTCCGCCCGCGCCGAGTCCGCTTCGCCAAAACAATCCACGCCCGCGGCCCCGGTCGGTTGACCGGACAAGTTCCGAGTGGAAGCCTCCCACCCGCAGGTTTCGCCCATCCCGCCCCAGGGGAATGTGGTCGTATCGCCGCTGATCTTGCCCTCGTTCGAGGCGAGGATGATATTCGCTTGACTGGCGTAGCTGCGCGCCAGCGTGATGGCGCCGAGCGCGGCGTTGTTGGAGCTGCCTCCCGCGGCCTTCTGTGAAATCTGCGTGTAGTGGCCGTTCACTACAGTCACCCCGGAGCCTGTCGCGAGGTAGGGCGTCGTGCCCGCCTGCGTGAAGGGTTGCACGGCGACGAGATGGCCGTAGGCCAAGCTGCCGTTCGGGCTTACGTAGTGGCTGCTCTCGTAGGATAGCACCTCGGCGATCATCGACTGTTGCCACGGGGTCACGCCGCTCGCGAGGGCCTGCATCGGCGTCGGAAAGCCGCAGGTGGTCTGCGGCTGGCCGTTTTCCGGTTCGTTCGCGATCTCGAAGTACACGTTGTCGAACGGCAGTCCGCCGCTTATGGTGCCGGGCGGCGCATCGAGCGCATCCAAGGTCCAGTCGATCACGAGCTTCTGGTAAGCCCGGAGCGCCTCGTTGGCGTTCGCGCCACCGTTCGAGCCGTCGAGCTGCACAAAGAAGCTGCGATCGGAGAAGCCGACCGGCACGGTGTGGGTGCCGTCGCTGCTCAGGCGTCCGTGGCGCGGGTTCCAGGGACTGAGCTGCCAAACGCCGATCCACGGCGCAAAGAAGGTCACCTCCACGAAGAGCCCTTTGGACTTGGCGAAGTTCACCACCGTTTGCAGATTGGCGAAGAAGGTGGGGTTGCGCTCGTCCAGGCTAAAGTAGCCGATGCCATCCGGTGGGGCGTTCGCCTTGGCCGACGGAGTGCTGGCGGCACCATGTGGCGGGTCTTCTAGCCCAGCGGCCCCCTCACGGCGGCGTCAGCGGATGTAGCCCAGGGCGCGCAGGTTGGCCGCGGTCTCGGCCGTCAGGGGGACGTGCAGCACCCTGGCGCCGGCGCCGGGCAGCGGGGCGAGCAGCAGCGTGCGGCAGGGCGCGGTGCGGCGGTCCGCCGCGGCGAGCGGCGAGCGCTCGCGCGGGTCGGCGGCCAGATCGAAGCATTGGCAGGCCGGCGCCGGCTGCGCGAACTGATCGATGCCGCTCAGGCTGCGGATACACTTGAGGCTCCCCAGGCGGACCGAGCGCAGGTTGACCGCCTCGGCGTGGGTCTCGGCGTAGATGCGCCGCCGGCCTCCGGCGGGATCGTCGAGGCCGCCGGCGCCGGCGGGGCCGGCGGGCGGCAGCGGCAGGCCGTCGAAGGCCAGGTCCGCCGGGGCCGCGCCCGCCAGCGCCGCGAGCGTCGGCGCGACGTCCACCAGGCTCACCGGCGCCGCCGCGCGGGTGCCGGCGCCCTGCCCGCGCGGCAGCTTGACGATCAGCGGCACCCGCACCAGCTCGTCGTAGAGAGTGCGTCCGTGCGAGTACCCGCCGTGCTCGGCGAACTCCTCGCCGTGATCGCTCAGCAGCACGATGACGCTGTCGTCGTAGAGACCGAAGAACTTGAGCAGATCGACGAAGGTGCCGAAGGCGCGGTCGGCGGCGTGCACCTCGCCGTCGTAGAGGGCGCGCAGGTGGGCCAGGTCGGCGGGGTTGCGGCCGAGACCGCGGGCCATGAAGTAGTTGGGATCGTACATCCAGAGCGGCAGCGTCCCCGGCCGCTCGCGGGCGAACCTGGCATCCTCGCCCACCGGCCGGTAGAGCGCGTGCGGATCGACCACGTGCAGGAAGGTGAAGAGCGGCTGCTCCGGGTGCCGCCGGCGCAGCAGGTGCTGCCAGAGGAACCACCGCGCCGCGGGCGACGGCTGCTTGTCGGCCTGGCGGATGTTCATATAGAAGCTGTCGAAGCCGCGGTCGAGGCCGAAGGCGTCGGCCCCCAGCAGCCACTGGGTGATGCCGAGGGTCTCGTAGCCCTGCCGCGCGAGCACCTCCGGCAGCCAGGCCCGGACGTCCGCCGCCAGGCGGTCCCCGGGCAGGGTCAGGCCGTGATGCGAGGGGTACAGGCCGCTCAGCACCGAGAAGGTGGACGGCAGCGTCCAGGAGGACGCGCTCGCCGCCTGGTCGAAGACCACCGCGTCGCGGCTGAACTCGTCGATGCGCGGCGATGCCGGCCGGCGCGAGCCGTAGACGCCGAGCGCGTCGGCGCGCAGCGTGTCGATCAGATAGATGAAGACGTGCGGCCGCCGGGCGCGGCGGTCGAGCGCCGGCACGCTGCGGATGGCCGGCGGCTCCATCCACACCGGCTGCGCCGGCGCCACCGCCTCGCCGCCGCCCTCCTCGAGCTCGAACAGCAGACGGGCGGGGCGCTGGCCGGCCACGCTGATGCTGAGCGAGCGGCCGAACGCCTCGTCCGCCGGGCCCTGCCAGATCCGGCGGCGGCGGTTGTCCCAGGTCGCGAGGTCGATCCCCAGCCGCAGCCCGGGAACCGCATGATGCACCGCGCCCAGCTCGACCTCGACACGGCGCGCCGGCGGCAGGGGGAGCGCCCACGGCCGGCGGCTGAGCAGCAGCCGGCGGCCGGAGCCTGCCGCGGTGGCGCCATCATCCTCCGCGGCCAGCGGCGCGCCGTGCGGCACCACCGCCAGGACGTCGAAGGCGGCGGCCAGCTGCCGCTGATCTCCGCCCAGCCCGACCTTCGCCGGCACGGCCTCGTAGGCGAAGTGCAGGTCCAGGGTGTTGATCGGCGAGCGGAGCGCCCAGGAGGGGAGCGGCACGCGCAGCTCGCTCCAGCCGGCGGGCATCGGCTGGTCGGCGAGCCGCCGGCCGTTGAGCACCGGCCTGAGGACCTGCGGCGGCGCGCCCGGGAACACCAGGGGCAGGCCGACGGCCACCAGATCGGCCGCCGGCGCGAGCGGCACACCGAAGTAAATGCGCGCGTGCTGCTCCGCCCAGGCGAGGCCCGGCCGGTGGCTGCCGGCGGGCCCCTTCTCCGGAATCTGCCAGCCCGCCCCCAGGCGGATGCTGGCCGGGCCGTCGGCGAACGACTGCTCGAAGCTTGCCTGCTCGGCCGGCACCAGCTGCGGATCGAGCAGCAGTTCCTGACGGCCGGGCGCGGACCTGGCGCAGCTCCAGGCGCAGGCGGCCAGCAGGGCGGCGCCGGCCAGGGCGCGAGGTCCGAGGCGGCGCGGGCGGTCTGGTCGAATGGCGCTTCGCATTGCGCAACCCACCCCCGGTGCGGTCCACGGCAGAGCTGCTGTCGGGCGGAGAGTCCCGATGCTTGAGACGGCGCTGGCCGAGGTGTGGTTACGGCATTGTGACAGAGGCGGAGGCGGCGGGAGTTGTCCGCCGGGCGGCGCGCAGTATAACGTCCCGGCACTCCGGTCGGACGGCAGGGCCGGGCGCGGGCGCGCCCCGCGCCGCGCGGGGCTCCAGGAGATCCATCGATGGGTGTGTTCGACGACGACGAGGGGGGCGCCTTCGGCGCTGCACCCGGCGAGCCTGACGGCGATGGCGGCATCGACGGCATTGACGGCATCGGCGGCGCTGGCGGAGATGACGGCGAGGCGGGCTTCCACCTGGCCGCCGCGGACGACGGCGACGGATACGACGGCGGCGATGGCGGGGATGGCGGCGACGGCGGCGATGACGATGGTGATGACGATGCCGGCGCGGTTGACGATGCCGGCGACGACGGCGATGCCGGCGATGATGGCGATGCCGGCGGGGACGAGGACGACGGCGACGACGCCCGGGACCAGGACGGTCAGGACGACGGCGACGGCGACAGCGGCTCGGGAGACGCCGCGGGCGACGATGGCGACGACGACGGCAACGGCGGCAATGACGGCGATGGCGGCGACGGGGGCGACGGCGATGCCGGCGAGGATGGCGGCGATGGCCAGGACCAGGACGACACCGGGGACGCCGCGGACGGCGAGCCGCTCCAGGTCGACGACCCCGAGCTCTTCGGCAGCGCGGCGGACTTCCCCGACGCCAGGGAGGAGGACTTCGCCGACGACACCGGCGACTGGACCGACGACGACTACGCGCAGGCGGCCGACCGCCTCTTCGGCGGCAACGAGTACTACGGCGAGGATCCCGGACAGCGCTACGTCGATGCCGGCTGGGAGCCGCTCGACGAGCAGGAGCAGGGCCGCTTTTTCGATCAGATCGCCGGGCAGGTGCCGGCGGCCGCGGACTCGGTGAGCCTCTTCTCGTCCGACGGCGGGCTGCGCGCCACCGGCTTCGTGCCGATCGAGGCGCTGGCGATCCTGCGCCAGCTCCGCCCGGACATCGACTTCAGCCTGCTCAACGTCGCCGGGCCGCCGCATCCGGCGGACAGCTGGAGCGGCCAGGACCTGCCGCCGCTGCCGGACGAGATCGCCAAGGTGGTCCCGCCGGCGGCGGTCGACCTGCGCAAGTACTGCTCGCCGGTGGGCGACCAGGGCCAGACCCTGCGCTGCGCGGCCTTCGCCTGGACCCATGGCGAGGAGCTGCTGCGCAACCTCCTCGGCCTGCCGGCGGCGCCCCTGGCGTGCAACTACACGATGCTCGAGTTCCAGAGGATGCAGGGCGATGCGCAGGACTTCCAATATGCCTTCGCCGGCGGCGAGGGGACCGTCGGCGGCCCCGATCCCGGAAAGATCCTGGCCGAGCGCGGCACCTGCCCGGAGAAGCTGTGGCCCAACGACGACCCCGAGCCCGCCGCCTCCGAGCGCGAGATGGCCCGCGCCGCCCACGACTACCTGCTGCCGGCGCGCATCCTGCCGATCAGCCTCGACAACCTCCGCCAGGTGCTCGCCTGCGGCTATCCGGTGCAGGTGACCATCGACACCGGCGAGGGCTTCGCCCGCCTCGGCCGCAGCGGCGTGTTCGACGCCGCCGAGGCGCCGAGCGGCCAGCACGGGCGTCACGCCATGCTGGCGGTCGGCTACATCGGTAATTACTTCATCCTCAAGAATTCCTGGGGGGCGGACTGGGGGGACCAGGGGTATGCCTACCTGCCGAAGAAGGTGCTGGCCGATGCCGGGGCGGACCTGATCGCGATGGTTCTTACGCGCCCTGCACGCTAGGTTCCTGCCGCATTACCGGCCTGGGCAATAAAGATTGACAGGCCCGTGACTTCTCTAGTATCTATTCCGACCTCGGAATCGGCATCGATTCAATTCGTCGTGCTTGAGGGGAGGAGGTCGGATGCGACGTCGACCAGACGCTGGCCTGCAATGCTCCTCTGCCCTGCTCCTGGCCCTCGGGCTGAGCGCGGCAGTTGCGGCGGGGACCGCCAGGGCTTCCGAGGTGCCGCCGGCAGGCGCCGGTGCGGAGGCGCGTCCCGAGGCCATAGCCGGCACCGTCTCCGCCAGCGCCGCCGCCGTGACGGCGGAGCCGGCGGCGACCGGATTGAACTCCCCGGCCGCGACGCCTTCGGCCGGCATCGACGCCGGCCCCGCGGCCGGCGTGGGCGCGGTGGAGAGCACCGTCCTTCCGGGCCTTGCCGGCCCGGCCGAGGGTGCGGCCCAACCCGCGGCGGGAGCCCTGACCCTGCCGGCCGCACCTCCGCCGGCCGCGCCGATGCCCGAGGCGGCGCCGGCTCCGCCGCCGCCGCCCATGCCGGCGCTCGGCTTCGACGCGGGCGCCGGCGTGCCCAGGGGTCCCTACGGCAAGCTGATCTATCAGATGGCGAGCCGCTACGCGCTCAACCCGATGCTGGTGGCGGCGCTGGTCCACGTGGAGTCCGACTTCAACCCGCGCGCCCGGTCGCGCAAGGGCGCCCTGGGGCTCATGCAGCTGCTCCCCCAGACGGCGCGGCGCTTCGGCCTCTACCGCCGCCGCGACCTGCTCAACCCGCGCAAGAACCTGGAGGCCGGCGGGCGCTACCTGCGCTGGCTGATCGACCGCTTCGGCCAGGACCCGATCCGGGTGCTGGCGGCCTACAACGCCGGCGAGGGCGCGGTGGACCGCTTCGGCGGCGTGCCGCCCTTCGCCGAGACCCGCGACTACGTGCAGCGCATCTTCGCCCGTCTCGGCTTCACCGCCCTGCTCGATCTGCCGGCGGCCACCCTCGCCGCGGCGGGCGGCACGAAGTAACCCTCGCGGGGGCCGGAGGGCACAGCCCCCGCCGGCGCGGCCGGCTCCTCAGCCCGCCGCGCTTCCCAGCTCCGACAGCAGCGCCGCCGTCGCCTTGGCGCGGGCGCTCCAGAAGGCGCCCAGGGCGGGAGCGAGGTGGAGGCCGCCGTCATGGCGGGCGGCCCAGGCCGCGGCCTCGCCACCCTCGAACGCTCCCGGCTCATCCCGCCCCACAAGCCCCGGCCGCCTCGCCCGTTCCGCCTTCCCGAGCCAGCCCGGCTACTCCAGGTAATCAACTGACCCGTTAATGTTAAAAAATGCGGGCAGGCAGCGTGTGGGGGGACGGGGACCTGGGACGGGCGGCGGCGCATTGGTGGCATGTCGTGCTCGCCCTCGTCGTGACCGCGGCGTTCGTGACCCAGCTGGTGCTGTTGTTCACCACCGGAGCGGACGTGAACACGAGCAGTTCCGGGGCCGGCGAGAGCATCGCCACCCGGCTGATCCGGCTGTTCAGCTACTTCACGATCGAGAGCAATCTGATCGTGCTGGCGGCCGCGGTCACGCTGATCCGGGACCCG
>JASLEW010000244.1 GCA_030150965.1 Thermoanaerobaculia bacterium
CGGTCCAGCTCGCGCACCTTGGCGTGATCGCCGTCGAACAGGGTGAGGAAGCTCGCCTGCGTGCCGGTCGTCCCCTTGACGCCGCGGCAGCGCAGCGCCGCCAGGCGGTGCCGCAGCTCGGCGAGATCGAGCAGCAGGTCCTGCAGCCACAGGCACGCCCGCTTGCCCACCGTCGTCAGCTGCGCCGGCTGCAGGTGGGTGTAGGCGAGCGCCGGCACCGCCCGGGTGCGGCGCGCGAAGGCGGCGAGCGCGGCGGCGGCGGCGCTCAGCCGCCCGGCGAGCAGGCGCATGCCGTCGCGCAGCAGCAGCGCATCGGCGTTGTCGGTGATGTAGGCGCTGGTCGCGCCCAGGTGCAGCACGCCGCCGGCCTCGCCCGCCTGCTCGGCGAAGTGGCGCAGGTGGGCCACCACGTCGTGGCGGGTGCGGCGCTCGATCTCCGCCACCCGCGCCAGGTCGATCTCGGGCGCAGCCCGCCGCAGCGCCGCGATCTGGTCCTCGCGGATCGGCAGGCCCAGATCGCGCTCGCACTCGGCGAGCGCGATCCACAGCTCGCGCCAGAGGTGGAAGCGGTGCGCCGCCGAAAACAGCCGCGCCATCTCCGGCGAGGCGTAGCGCTCGTAGAGCGGGTTCTGCGGCGTGTCGGCGGTCATCGTGGCGGGCGGGTGGGCAGGGGGGCAGCGGGTGGCGCGGCTGGCTCCGTGGAGCTTGGCTGCCGCCGCCGGCTCCGATCGCTCATCCGGTCCCGGCATGGTTGCGGCCTCGGTCCTCGACCCGGGGTGCGGGCGGCTTCGCACGGATGCGATTCTAACCTACTCGCACACCTCCTGTTGTATAGTTCGCCGCCGGCCGGGAAGGTCCTTCCCGGCCGGCCTCACCTGGAGCTCCATGCCCACGCGAGTCGATTCAGAGATCGGACGGCTGCGGCGCGTGCTCGTGCACCGGCCCGGGCGCGAGATCGACTGGATGGTGCCGTCGATGATGGAGCGCTTGCTGTTCGACGACATCCTCGACGGCGACGAGGCGCGCGACGAGCACGCCATGTTCTGCGAGGTGCTGCGGCGCGCCGGCGTCGAGGTGCTCGACGCCCAGGACCTGCTCGCCGCCGTCCTCGAGGTGGCGGCGGTGCGCAGCGCGCTGCTCGGCGAGCTGGAGCGCGACTACGCCGTGCCGCCGCCGGCGCTCGCCCAGCTCGACACCCTGGGCCCCGCGCCGCTCGCCGCCACGCTGATCGAGGGCATCCGCCTGCCGGCCGAGGCCGCCGACACCGGACGCCGCCAGTTCTTCTCGCTCAACCCGGTGCCCAACTATTTCTTCCAGCGCGATCCGCAGGTGGTCCTGGGCAACCGCCTGGTGGTGTCGTCGATGGCCAACGACGCGCGCGAGCGCGAGCCGCTCCTGGCGCAGACCTTCTTCGCCCATCACCCGGCGCTGGCCGACCTGGCGGCGACCTTCGAGATCGAGGTGCCGCCCTCGGGCGCACCGCAGCACGATCCCGGCTTCCCCTACCCGACGCTCGAAGGCGGCGACGTGATCCTGGTCAGCCCGGAGATCGTGCTCGTCGGCCTCTCCGAGCGCACCAACCGGCGCGGCGTCGAGACCCTGGCGGACTACCTGCGGCTGGAGGAGACCTCGTTCCGCCATCTGATCGTGATGGAGCTGCCGCACAAGCGCTCCTACATGCACCTCGACACCGTGTTCACGGTGATCGACCGCGGCCTGTGCCTCGCCCACCTGCCGGTGATCGAGCCCGGCGGCCCCGAGTCGGCGCACGTCTACTCGGTCGATCTCTACGCCCGCGAGCTGACCTTCACCCTGCGCGCCGGCGGCCTGCTGCGCACCCTCGCCGGCCTCGGCGTCGAGCTCGACGTGGTGCCGTGCGGCGGCGGCGCCGAGGCGATCGATCAGCAGCGCGAGCAGTGGACCGACGGCGCCAACGCCTTCGCCATGGCGCCGGGCGTGATCCTGCTCTACCAGCGCAATCGCAAGACCATCGCCGAGCTGGGCCGCCGCGGCTTCCGCGTGCTGCCCGGCGAGGAGGTGGCGGCCGGGCGCCACGACCTCGGCGCCGGCCCGGCGGTGGTCACCCTGTGGAGCAACGAGCTGTCGCGGGCGCGCGGCGGCCCGCGCTGCATGACCATGCCGCTCGAACGCGATCCGCTGTGAGCGGCGCCCCGTCCCCGGGCCGCGGCCGGCAGCCCGCGGCTCCCGTCAACCCCGAGCGCCGACGGGCCGGCAGGCCCCGGACGTCCCTCTGGCCCGCCGGGCCGCGGAGAACGACGACGCCATGACCCGCCATCTGATCTCGATCCACGACCTGACCGCCGCCGAGGTGGCCGGCCTCTTCCGCCTCGCCGCGCAGGTGAAGGCGGAGCCGCGCCGCCATGCCGCCGCGCTCGCCGGCAAGAGCCTGGGGATGATCTTCGAGAAGTCCTCGACCCGCACCCGGGTCAGCTTCGAGGTCGGCATGGTGCAGCTGGGCGGCCATGCCCTGTTCCTGTCCAGCCGCGACATCCAGCTCGGCCGCGGCGAGCCGATCGGCGACACCGCGCGGGTCCTGTCGCGCTACGTGGACGGCATCATGGCGCGCACCTTCGCCCACCAGACGGTGCTCGACCTCGCCCGCTTCGGCTCGGTGCCGGTCGTCAACGGGCTGACCGACGACCTCCACCCGTGCCAGGCGCTGGCCGACTACTTCACCCTGGGCGAGATCTTCGGCGACCTGCGCGGGCGGAAGATCGCCTACGTCGGCGACGGCAACAACATGGCGCACTCGCTGCTCTTCGGCGCCGCCAAGGTGGGCATGGACATCGCGGTCGCCTCGCCCGCGGCCTACACGGTCAAGCCCCACTACGCCGAGCTGGCGCGCCAGGACGCGGCGGAGGCCGGCACGCGCATCGAGCTCACCACCGACCCGCGGCAGGCGGTGGCCGGCGCCTCGGCGGTCTACACCGACGTGTGGGCCTCGATGGGCCAGGAGGCCGAGGCCGCCCGGCGCCTCGCCGCCTTCGAGGGCTTCCAGGTCGATGCCGCGCTGATGGCCGCGGCGCGCCCGGATGCCGTCTTCCTCCACTGCCTGCCGGCCCACCGCGGCGAGGAGGTCGCCGCCGCGGTCGCCGACGGCCCGCAGAGCCGCATCTTCGACGAGGCCGAGAACCGCCTGCACGCGCAGAAGGCGGTGCTGCTCTGGCTGATGGGCGGGGTGGAGATCTAGCCGGCGTCCGGGGTCCGCAGCTCACGGCACTGCTCAGCGGCGCTCCGCGCCGCGGACCGCGGACTCGGGACGCTGGCCGGCGAGGAGCGGGGGAGAGCGGAGAAGCAGGGAACGGCCGCCCCGGGGGTCTCCCTTGGGGCCCGGAGCGGCCAGGAACCTGCTGCCGCGGCTACGAGGTCAGGTGGGGAAGCCCGGGCGCCGCCGCGGCGGTCAGCACACCGAGTTCGCCGAAGGGCAGCCGCTGGTGCAGGCCGGCCAGGAGACCGGGGCGGTCATGTTCTTGCCGCCCTGGAGCTGCTGCAGGGCCTGAGGATCGAGAACCTGCACGGTCTCACGATTGAGGCGAAGTCCTGGGGCGCTCAGCTTTCTCATCTCGGCACACCTCCTTGATGCTGGAGGTGCGGCGGACGCGGACGCGCGAGACAAGGGAGGGAGTGGCCGGAGCGGCCGGAGCGGCCCGGGCGGTCGATGTTGCACCCGTTCTCGTCCGCCCGCACGCGCGTCTCGCGCTCGCCCTCTGGAACCTGGAGACACGGGTCGGGAAGGCGGGAACGCGACCTGCGTCTCGTCGGCGGGATGCCTCCCGCCGCAGGCCGGGCAGATCCCCTCGCCCGCGGTTCCGCCGCGACCCCGGCGCCAAGCGCGGCCTTTGGCGGATCTGCCCGTCGAGCCTGCCATCGACGCCCTACCGGCTGCCGCTCTCAGGGCTGCCGCCACCGGACCGGTCGGTGCCCTGGCCCTCCGGCTCGCCGAGAAGGCCGAGGAGCTGGCGCCAGGCCCGGCCGCGGTGGCCGAGAAGGTCCTTCTCCGCGTCGGACAGCTCGCCGAAGGTACGCTCGCTCCCCTCCGGCACGAACACCGGGTCCCAGCCGAAGCCGTGGCCGCCGCGGGCGGGGAGCACCAGGGTGCCGGCGGCGGCGCCCTCGGCGATCAGCGTGCGGCCGGCGTCGCGGTAGTAGAGGGCGGCGCGGGCGACGGCGCGCGGGTTGCCCAGGGCGATGGCGGTGCGCGCCAGGCGCTCGGCGCCGGCGGCCTGGAGCATCCACTTGACCAGCGGCCCGGGGAAGCCGCCCAGGGCGTCGAGGTCCAGCCCGGCCTCCTCGACGACGAGCGGCCGGCCGAGGCGGCGCCACGCCTCCTCCCCCTTGTGGCGCAGCACCTCCAGGAGGTCGAGCGACTGGATCTCCGGCAGGTCCACATCCACAGCCTGGAGGCCCGGGCCCGCCAGGCGGCGCGCCTCGGCCACCTTGCCGGGATTGCCGGTCACCAGGACGTAGGGGAGGGGCGGCGCGCTCACCGCTCTCCGGTTGCGGCCCCCGGGCCGGGCGGAGCGCCGACACCCGCGTCGCCGGCGCTGGAACCGCCGGCACCGGCGGCGGGCGCGAGGCGGGCCGGACCGGCGGCTCCGGTTGCCGGCGATTCCGCGACGGCGCTGCGGATCTCCGCCACCAGCGCTTCGACCTGGCGGCGCAGCTCCTCGGGGCTGCCGTCGTTGTGCAGCACCCGGTGAGCCCCCGCCCGCCGCCGGGCGCCGTCGCCCTGCGCCGCGAGGCGGGCGCGGGCGGCGCCCTCGTCGAGGCCGCGGGCCACGGCACGGCGCAGCCGCGCCTCGGGATCGGCCTCGACGGTGACGATGAGGTCGAAGCCGGGCCCGTAGCCGGCCTCGACCAGGAGGGTTGCCTCCAGGACGACCACGGCTCCGGAACCGGGGAGGCCGCGGGCCGCCCGCGGGCCGGTGCCCTCACCGGTGCCGGCGGGTGCCGGCGCGGCTTCCCGCTCGGCGCCGCCGCCGCGGCCCGGCCGCGGGCG
>JASLEW010000265.1 GCA_030150965.1 Thermoanaerobaculia bacterium
CCCGGAGCCGCTCTTGGAGACGCGGACCATCAGTTCATGGTTGACCTCGAAGGCCGTGTGCTCCAGCCCTTCGCCCGCGCTGCGCAGCGTGGAGATGACGAGGCCGGGCATCTCCCTTGCGAGGATCGCCCTGGCCCGGGATTCGTCCATGCCGCGTTGGCCGCCGGCCTCCGCCGGCGGCTCAGGCGAGGATCTGGCGCATGCAGCCGAGCACGGAGGGGAGCGGCTGCCGCCACAGCCAGGCGGTTTCGAGCCAGAAGCCGGGAAGCGCCTTGGTTGTGACGCGACCCGCGGTCAGGATGGTCGTGCCGTAGGCGCCGCTCGCCGGGGTCGCCAGGAGATCGACGCGCAGGGTCGCGGCCTTGGGATCGATGATCCAGATCTCCGGCACCTCGGCGGCACGGTAGCGCGGCACCTTGCGGAGCAGCGTGATCTCGGGGTGGCCGGGAGACAGGATCTCGATCGCCAGGTCGGCCGGTCCCTCCAGGCGGTCGGGGCCGATGAGGTGGCGGCGCTCGTCGCGGATCACCATCAGGTCCGGTTCCGGCGACCACTCCGCATCGAGCCGCATCGGAAACCGGGAGCCGGTGACCACCGCGCCTCCCCTCTCGTCGGCGAAGCCGCGCAGCAGGGCGATGAGGAACGAGTTGAGGTCGTCGTGCCGGAACGAGACCGGCTCCATCACCAGGTCGCCGCCCAGGTACTGCCACCGGCTGTTCCCGCCGAGCGAGTAGTAGGTGTCCTCGCTCACCCCCCTGATGATGCCTGGTGCCGCCGCGTCGAGCGCCCTCATGGCGCCGAATATATCAGCGCCCCGCCAGGGGAGACCCACCTCCCAGCCCGGCTGGTGTGCGCGAAAGCAGGCGCCCGCGAAAGCGGAGCTCCGGACCGGCCGGCCCCTGAGAACCGGCGTTCATCTGCTGCACGCGGTCGCCGGGGTTGCTGACGGTTTCCAGGACGCGCACGCGCTCGTTCGCGAAGCGCAGCTTGACCACCTTGGGCGAGGCTTTCTCGGCGTCCGGGGCGGGAGCCGCGGCGGCGAGCGCTATCAGCGCCAGGGCCAGGGCCTTGAGCCGGCTCATTTGAAGTAGCCGTTGACGTCGACGATGAGGTCGACCGAGCCGGCGGGGGCGCCGAACCGCAGCGAGATCGCTCCCGGGGGGGCGAACGAGCCAGGCGACAGCGACAGGATGGCGTTGTTGGCCCGCACCTGGCCGGCCCGGAAGTTGAGGACGCTCGTGCCCGGATAGGGGAGCTGTGCGGGCCAGAAGCTGAGGAAGCCATCCGCCGTGGCGTTGACCACCGTGAGGTTCACCGAGACGGCCGTCGCTCCCGGGTCGATGCCGCACTGGCCGGCGATGCCGAGCCCGTAGGTATCGCCGGCGAGCAACGGCCCGGCGGTGCGGCTGTCGTAGAGCCGGCAGGGGGCGACGGTGAAGTAGCCGACGATCGGGATCGACTGGACGCACGAGGAGGTCAGGTTGGACCACTCGTACTGGTAGCCATAGCCGCCGGTGCCGATGAACGGCAGGGGCGACCAGCCGCACCTGTCGTCGGCCTCGTTGCCCTCGGCGTCGATCCAGGCGTCGAACAGCCGGTCGGTCACCGACTCACGCGTCTCGTGGGTTACCAGGTGCTCCTGGTTCTCGGCCGCGGTCCAACCCCGCCGCTGGCAGCCGCCGCAGCTCGGGTAGGGCTGGATCGAGTAGGTGACCGCCGTCGAGCCGCTGAAGAAGAAGCTGTGGTAGGAGCAGTAGGCGATCCTTGGCCCGCCGCACGAGGTGCCGCCGGTGACCGTCGACGAGTACGAGGTGCTCGGGATGACCACTTCGTAGACCGTGCTGGCGTCGTGGGCATGGCTCGCCAGGTAGGCGGTGACCTCGCCCCGCACGCTGGCGTCGGTGACGTCGCCGGGCGGCGTCGAGGTGTCGAACCAGTCGGGTGTGCCGGAGCCGAGGCTGGAGAGCTGGACGTGCTGCGCGCCGGGGTCCTGATAATACTGGGTGATGACGTTGTACTCAGGGGTGCTGCCGAGCTGGTTGCGGAACGCTTGCAGCTCCTGGGCGTAGAGGTTGTCGGCAGAGCCGGCATCGGCGAAGCTCGGTCCCCAGAAGACGAAGACCACCTTGGCAGACGGGATCACGGGCCCGCCGACGTAGGGCAGGTCGCTGGCGGACGCCTTGGGCGTGGCTCCCCTGGGCGTGGCTCCGCGCAGCGGGAGGTAGTGGATGCGGCCGTGCCGCGAGGCGGCGCCGGGTGCCGCGCCTGCCGGTGCTTCGGCTGCCGCTGCCCCGACGGCCGCGACCCCTGCGGACGTTGCGGACGTCGCGGACATTGCGGACGCTGCGGGCGTTGCGCCCGTGGGCGCACCGGCTGCCGGCGCCGCGGCGCCCGGCGCGTCCGCCGCGGCGCGTGATGCCGCCGCCAGGGGCATGCAGCAGGCCGCCGCCAGAAGGGCGCCAAGGATGATGCGAACCCTGCCGT
Organism: Thermoanaerobaculia bacterium; assembly: GCA_030150965.1. Lineage (GTDB taxonomy): Bacteria > Acidobacteriota > Thermoanaerobaculia > Multivoradales > UBA5704 > JASLEW01. The sequence goes on from JASLEW010000265.1 coordinate 2,485, forward strand.
TCACCTCGCGGACCAGCACCGTCCCCCTCTCCCTCACGCCGAGGCCAGGACCATCTGGCGCCATGCGCACTCGTGGCGCCAGCCTATCTCAAGGCGGCCGGAATCCAATAGCCAAGCCCGCAGGAGCCGCAGCAGCCGCCGCCGTCGGCGCCAGGAGCGGCCGGCGCCGGTCCCCGCCGGCGCGGATCGGCGCCTGGCCGGCAGCCCGGGTCCCCGGGGCCGGTATTGTACGCGCCCACACGGGCGCGTAGCTTGTCGGCAGCGGCCGGGCGATCGGGCCCGGCCGTCCGCCGCATGACGAGGCACAAGGAGATCGGTATGAGAAAGAACAGCAAGAGATTGGCCCTGCACAGCGAGTCGCTGCTGGTCCTGGAGGCGCCGAGCCTGGTCGCCGCCGGGTTCGCCACGCAGACGTGCCCGACGTCGTGCGCGCCGACCTGCGGCAACGCGGGCCTGGCCCACCGGGCCGGCCTCGCGAAGACGGCCGCCGCCTGCTGCGTGTGAGCCCGGGCTGCCGGTGGGCGCCGTCTCCCGGCCGTCCGCCGGCAGCAGGCCCGGGTTGCGTCCCTCGCGCGTGCGACCAGGAGCCGCCCGGGGGAGGTGTTAGAGTTTGGCCGGAGCGTGCCAGCCCCGCCGCCCCGCGATTGCCTTCGGAGCCGCCGCCGCCACCTCAAGTCAACCCAGCCGCAGGAGGCGCCCATGCCCACGACCAGTTTCGCCTCGGATATCCGGCCGCTGTTCCGCGACGTGGACGTCGAGCACATGAACGACTTCGGCCTGGACCTGAGCAGCCATCAGGAGGTGCGCGACAGCAGCGCGGAGATCCTGCGGCGGGTCCAGGAGTCCGGCCCCAGCCGGATGCCGCCGCCGCCGGACCCGCCGTGGACGGCCGCGCAGGTCGCGCTCTTCAAGCAGTGGATCGACGAGGGCTGCCCGCCGTAGGCAGCTTCAGGCAACGGCGCCCGCCGCCCACCGCCGGCGGCTCAGGCGAGGGCCAGGCGCAGGCAGCCGAGCACGGAGGGAGTGGCCGCGGTCGCCTTGCCCGCCCCCCCGGGGGGCGCTATGCTCCCGCTTTCGCCGGCAGGCAGCGGAGGAGAGCGCGCCCATGGATCTGCAATATCTCGACCCGGGCACGGCCCGCAAGACCGAGGGGTGGCACAGCCACGTCCTGGGGCAGCCGATGCCCATCGTGTCCTACGGCCATTGGGGGCACCCGCTGCTGCTGTTCCCCACCGCCGCCGCCGACTACCTGGAGAACGAGCGCTTCTTCCTCATCAAGGCCGTCGAGCCGGCGATCCGCGACGGGCGGGCGCGGGTGTTCTCGATCAACAGCATCAACAGCCAGGCGTGGATGGACCGCGGCCTGCCGGTGGCCGAGCAGGCGCGCCGCCAGGCGCTCTACGCGCGCTACGTCGAGGAGGAGGTGGTGCCCTACGTGCGCGGCGTCTGCCAGACCGCCGACCTGCGCATCGCCGCCGCCGGCGCCAGCTTCGGCGCCTTCCATGCCGCCAACACCGTGTTCCGCCGCCCGGACCTGTTCGACGGCCTGATCGCGATGAGCGGCTTCTACGACCTGGCGACCGACTACCTGCACGGCTACAGCGACGACAACGTGTATTACAACAACCCGGCCTGGTACCTGCCGGGGCTCGAGGGCCGCTCGCTCGACCTGCTGCGCACCGCCTGCCGGATCTTCATCATGACCGGCCAGGGCGACTACGAGGCCCCCGACGCCTCGCGGCGGATCTCCGCCATCCTGCACGACAAGGGCATCCCGCACCGGCTCGACATGTGGGGATACGACATGCCCCACGACTGGCCGACCTGGCGCAAGATGCTGCCCTACGCCATCGACCAGATGGGCTGGTAGGCTCGCCGGGCGCTACGGCGCCGCCGGCGCGGTGGCGAAGCGGCGGAAGAAGCTGGTCTGGTTCCAGGTGGGCCTGGCGGTCTCGTCCGCCACCCGCACCGCCAGGGTTTTCATCAGCTCGTTGAACTTGCCCGCCGCCGCCAGGTCCACCGGCTGCGCGGTGTCGTCCGACGGGGCGTGATAGCGGTTGGTGAGCCATTCCTTCTGCATCCGCTCCTCGGCCGACCCGGGCGCGGCGCCGAAGGCGAAGGCGAGCGACGGCACGCCGCGGCGGATGAAGTTGTACTGATCGCTGCGCACGAAGAGGTTCCGCTCCGGGTGGAGGTCGGCCACCGCCTCGACGCCCGCCGCCGCCGCCACCGCCCGCGCGTCGTTGCCGAGCGACGACTCGTCGATGCCCTCGACGGTCAGCAGGCGCAGCGGGTAGAGCGGCAGGAACATGTCGATGTTCAGGTCGGCCACCAGCGCGCCCGCCGCCACGGTGGGATGGGCGGCGAAGTAGCGCGCCCCGAGGAGCCCCTTCTCCTCGCCGCAGACCGCCAGGAAGAGGATGGAGCGGCGCGGCCGGGTCCCGGCCCGGTGCAGCTCGCGGGCGATCTCCAGCAGCGACGCCACGCCCGAGGCGTTGTCCATGGCGCCGTTGTAGATGCGGTCGCCGTTGATCGGCTCGCCGACCCCCAGGTGGTCGAGGTGGGCGGAGAGCACCACGACCTGGCCCCTGAGCCCCGGGTCGCTCCCCGGCAGCAGGCCGGCCACGTTCGGCGCCTCCACCCGGTCGGTCGCGGTGACCACCTCGGCGCGCAGCCTGGCGGCGAGCGGGAAGCGCGGCAGCGGCCTGCCCGCGTCGAGGAGCGCCAGCAGCTCGGCGAACGTGTGCCCCGAGCCGGCGAAGAGCTTGTCGGCGTGCGCGGGGTTGAAGTTCCCCGAGAACAGCGGGCCGTCGGAGTCCCGCAGGTCCGCCGCGTCGATCCACATGCCGGGCTGCGACGACGCCTTGGCCATGCGCGCCCAGGGGATGTCCATCGCCTTCGGGTTGGGGATGACGATGGTGCCGACGGCCCCGGCCCGCTCCAGGGCGCGGCTCAGCTCGCGGCTGACGTGGGCGTGCGCCTTGAGCGGCCCGGCGATGCTCGCCGGCCCGCTGTTGAAATAGACCGCCACCTTGCCCTTGAGGTCGATGCCGGCCAGGTCGTCATAGCCGGCCTCGGGGAGATGGAGGGCGTAGCCGAGGAAGACCAGGGGCGCATCGAGCTTCCTGGGCTCCGGCGCGCGCGCGCTCACCAGGATGTCCTCGCCGAGCTGCAGCGGCTCGACGCGCCCGCCGCGCACCAGGGCGGCGTGCGACTCGGCCGCGGCCACCCGCTGGACCATGAAGCGCAC
>JASLEW010000273.1 GCA_030150965.1 Thermoanaerobaculia bacterium
TTGGGCGCGGGCGGGAGCGGCGCCGGCGGCCAGCGCCAGGACGGCGACCGCGAGGGCGGCGGCGGCGGGCAGCCGCTTCATCTGGCGCAGGGCCTGCCGCCAGTCGCGCAGCGCCTGCTCCAGCGAGTGCTGGAGGGCTGCAAGACGCCCCTCCGCCGGCTCGGCGGGGCCATGGAGGTCCACGGCCGTGGCCGCCGCCGGGCCGGCGACGGCCGCCGGCGCCGGGGTGCGCCGCTGGCGCTGCAGCGCGACCAGCTCCTGGAGCGCCGCCTGGAGACGGGCATGGATCTCGTGCAGACGCTGCTCGGCGCTCTCACGCGCCTCCACCATCACCTTCTCCAGCTTCTCCTTGGCGCGCTCGAACTGCACGTCGATGCGGGCCTTGAGCACCACCGCATCCGAGGCGCGTCGCAGGTCGCGCGCCAGCCCCAGCACCGACAGGCCGTAGATGGTCCACTTGGCCGGGTCGAAGTGCCAGCGCCTGAAGCCGTTGCGGTAGTCGAAGGGGAAGCTGTGATGATAGTTGTGGTAGCCCTCGCCGAAGGCGAGCAGCGCCATCACCGCGCTGTCGCGCGCGCTGTGCTCGCGGCTGTAGGGCTGGCGTCCCACCATGTGGCAGAGGCTGTTGATGAAGAACGTGCCGTGGTGGCTGATCACGATGCGCAGCACGCCGCCGATCAGCAGGCAGCCCAGGACGCGGCCGGTGAGCAGGCCGACGAGCAGCGGCACGCCGAAGGAGATCCCCAGCCCGATCGGCGCGTACCAGCGGGCCTGCCAGCGCACCAGCGGATCCTCCAGCAGGTCCCGCACCACGTCGGTGCCCGGCGGGTTCCCCTCGAAGAAGATCCACCCCATGTGCGCCCACCAGAAACCCTTGCGAATGTTGTAAGGATCGCGGTCGTGATCGACGTTCGAGTGATGCACCCGGTGATCGGCGGTCCAGTGGAGCGCCGAGTTCTCGAGGGCCGCCGCGCCGAACACCAGGTACAGCAGCCGCACCGGCCAGGCGGCACGGTAGGTGCGATGGGCGAAGAGCCGGTGGTAGCCGCCGGTCACCGACAGGCCGACCACCAGGTAGAGGCCGAGAAAGGTCAGGGCCTCCGGCCAGCCGAGGCCGTGCGCGATCAGGTACCAGGGAGTGCCGATCAGGGCGATGAGCAGCGTGCCGCCAAGGAAAGCGACGTTCAGCCATTTGACGCGGCGGCGCGGTGTAGCTTCGGACACAGGCGTTCTCCGTGAGAGCGTGAAAAGGTGGGACAGGCGCTTGCAGGCGGGATCGCTCCGGCCCCCCATGGGCAGGCTGCCCTCCCCCGGCCGGCGGAGCTGTACTAGGATACCAGCAAAGCCGGCGGGAGCATCAGAAGCGGTGGCTCAGTTCGCCTCCCTCGGCCGCGCGGAGAGGGCTCGGAAGCGCGAGCGTGCACAGCAAGCATCCGCCGCTCGCACCTCTTTTTAGCGCGGCCGAGGGAGCAAACTGAGCCACCATCCATCAGGAGGACAGCTTGATCAAGCGCCATCAGGTCGAGCCGGGCAGCCGTTTCCGGATCTCGCGGGTAGACGCCGCCGCCACCCCCGGATTTGCCGGCGGCAAGGCGAAGACCGCCAAGGTCCTCGCGGACCTCAGCCGCCGCCTGCACGTGCTGCAGGAGCGGCTGTGGGCGGAGCAGCGGCGCAAGGTGCTGGTGGTGCTGCAGGGGTTGGACACCAGCGGCAAGGACGGCACCATCTCGCACGTCTTCGAAGGGGTCAATCCGCTGGGCGTCAAGGTGGTGGCGTGGAAGGCCCCCAGCCACGACGAGCTGGACCGCGATTTCCTCTGGCGCATCCATGCGCGGGTGCCCGCCGCCGGCGAGATCACCATTTTCAATCGCAGCCATTACGAGGACGTCCTGGCGGTGCGCGTGCACGGCCTGGTGCCCAGGGCGGTGTGGAAGGCCCGCTACGCGCAGATCAACGATTTCGAGCGCCTGCTTGCCGAGTCCGGCACCACGATCCTCAAGTTCTTCCTGCACATCGACCGCGACGAGCAGAAGCGGCGCCTGGAGGAGCGGCTCGACGATCCCGAGAAGCGCTGGAAGCTCCGCCCCGAGGACCTGGCCGACCGGCGGCGCTGGGACGACTACATGGCGGCCTACGAGACGGCGATCGGCCGCACCTCGACGGCGCAGGCCCCGTGGTTCGTGGTGCCGGCCAACAAGAAGTGGTACCGCAACCTGGTGGTGGCCGCGGTGCTGGTGCGGACGCTGGAACGGATGCGCCTGGAGGCGCCGGCGCCGGCCGAGGACCTGCGCGGCCTCAAGATCGACTGACGCCCGCCCGCTGGCGGGCGCTGCTCTCTAGTGCGGTGCGTCACAAATCCGCTACCTAATGCGCCGGCCGTCCGCGTCTCCGGCGGCGTTGCGACCTGCCGGGAGTGTCGCGACAGGCGGCAGCCGCGACCGCCTCCTCAGCGTAGTCCCCGCTACGCTTGCGTCGGCGCGCCTGGCCGGGAAACGCGGATGCCTCGACGCCTTAGATATCGGATTCGTGACGCACCGCACTAG
>JASLEW010000277.1 GCA_030150965.1 Thermoanaerobaculia bacterium
GGCGGCAGCAGCGGCCGCCGCCGGCGAGAGGCCGCGGGCCGCGTAGTCGCGGGCCAGCATCTCCAGGTGGAAGGCCAGCTCGCCGGCGATCTCGTCGTCGAGGCCGGGCCTGGCCAGGAACGACCGGAAGCGGCGGACGGCGCGGCCGGCCGGTTCGAGGAGGGACATGGGATGCCGCTCAGGCGGGCAGCAGCACCTTCGCCACGGCGGCGGTGAAGCTCTCCCACTGCGCCGTCTCGGCCGACAGCTGCGCCCGCCCCTCGTCGGTCAGGCGGTAGAACTTCGCCTTGCGGTTGAGCTCCGAGATGCCCCACTCGGCCTCGATCCAGCCGCGCCGCTCCATGCGGTAGAGGGCCGGGTAGAGCGAGCCCTCCTCGATCTGGAGCGCGTCGTCGGTGGCCTCCTCCAGCCAGCGGGCGATGGCGTAGCCGTGCCGCGGTCCGCGGCTGAGCGTCTTGAGGATCAGGGCGTCGAGGGTCCCCTGGAGCAGGGGCAGCGGCTGCTTGGACATAGGGCGGCACGGCCTCCTTGCTCCGTGCTGCCCGAAGCATAGCCGATCTCTACCTAGAACCTCAAGGCAATACCGGGCGTAAGTACTCCCGGGCGCCTCAGCGCGCCGGCGGCGGGTTGAGCCTCACCTCGACCGCCAGCGGCGCGCCGTTGCGCAGCAGGTCGAAGCGCACCGTGCGGCCGGCGATGGACTCGACGAACGCCCGCACGGCGCCGGGGTCGAGCACCGGCTTGCCGTCGATCGCCAGCACCACGTCCCCCTCCTGGATGTGGGCGGCGAGGGCCGGCGAGCCGTTGCCGACGACGACCACCACCATGCCGCCGCCGCGCAGCAACCGCGCCTTCTCCTCCTCGCTGAGCGCGCGGCCCGAGATGCCCAGGACGGGAGGCTGCGGGGTCCGGCCCCAGTAGACCGCGGTGTGCAGGCCGGCCGGCTGCGGCGGGTAGCCGCCGATGGTCGCTGCGGCGGCGGCCTCGGCGTCCGCCGCGGAGCCGGCAAGCCGAGGCTGGTAGGGCAGCGGCGCGAGGCGGCCGGTGCCGGCGGGGTCCGCCGGCGCCGCGCTGTCGCCGTAGAGCACGACGAGCGCGGCGCCGATGCGCCGGCCCTGCTCGGCTGCCTGCCCGGGATCGGCGGCGGCGGGGCTCGCGAAGGCCGCGGTGCCGAGCGGCGCATAGCCGTTTTCGAGCAGCGCCCGCGTGTCGGTGGTCGGATCCAGGCCGCGGTAGAGCGCGGGCGCCGGGGGCGGCGCCTGGAGCGCCAGGCCGTGCAGCTCCTCGGCGCTGAACCGGTCGTGGAACGGATTGCCCGTGCTGGCCGCCGCCAGGGGGCCGAGGTCGATCGAGACCCGGGACGGGTCCTTCGGGTCGTAGCGCACGGCGATGACCCTGCCCGGCTGATACTGCGGGATGTCCACGCGCGCGACCAGCAGCCGCCTGATCGTCGCCGTGAACGGCCGGCCGTCCGGGGGAAGCACCTGGACGTCGAGGCGGACCACCGGCTCGTCGTTGATCGACATCCCGGTCTCGGCGATCGCCAGGATCTCGGCCCTGGCGGGCACGCCGGTCGCCTGCAGGTCCCTGGCCTCGGACAGGCCGCTCATCGAATCGACCATGCCGCAGCCGGCGGCGAGCGCCAGGAGCGGCGGCAGCAGGAGCGCCGGCAGGAGGAGGGAGCCGCTGCGGAAGGGTGGTCTCATGGTCGTCTCGTCCAGGGCCGGGGTGACGGCGCGGGCTCAGGCCCGCCGCCCGTAGCGGTAGTGCCAGCCGGTCTGCACCGCGGCGCCGACCGCCGCCAGCAGCACGAGCAGCAGGAGGTGCACGTCGCCGCTGATGTGGAGCCTGGCGCCGTAGAGGACCAGGCCGGCGCCGGCCAGGGAGGAGTAGACGATCAGCGCGAGGTCGAAGAGGCTCATCGCCAGGATCGCCGCGAGGACGCCCACCACCAGGAGGACCAGCGCCTGGCTGGGGTGCAGGGCCGGCAGCGACCAGCCGAAGAAGCCCGCCACGCCGTAGACGCCGAGCAGGAAGCCCGCCACCGCCACCGCCAGGCGCTGCGCCAGGAACGCCACGATGACGCCCACGATGCCGGCCAGGAGCGCCAGCAGCAGGCCGCCGCCGGCGTCGCCGTGGTGCGCGCCGCCCGCCGCCAGCGACCAGCCGATCATGAATCCCACCACGCCCACCAGCAACCAGAAGAGGCGCCGGCCGAAGAGCAGCAGCACCAGGCCGACGACGATGGCCGCCGCCGGCGTCAGGGTGCCCATCCAAGGTACCAGGTGTGGCATCACGCCCTCCCTTCGTTCGCGGCGGCGCCCAGAGCCGTCCGCGGCGCGCTCGGCTTCCGCGCTCGGTGCTTCCGGCCCGCTTCCTTGCAAACTCTACGCACAGCACCCGCGGCCGGTTGCAGCGGAGCCGCCCCGTGGCGCCGGCGCTGCCATCCCGGGCGTCCGGCCGCCCACGCTGCTCCTGGCGACCGGCGCCGCCGCTCCTGCGTCGCGGCCGGCGGGTCGGGTTCCGAGGGGCCGCGGAGCCGGGGGCGCGTCGCCGCGGTGCTCTTCAGGTGACGGCGACGCCCTCGATCTCCTCGGCCAGGCGGTCCACCAGATCGGGCCCGTAGGCGGTCACCGGCGTCTGGAAGCCGACGCGGACGCGGCCGGCCAGGGCGCGCTGCGCCAGCCAGAGGGCGGCGCGGGCGGCGAACAGATGGACCTCCGGGCCGCGCAGGCGGGCGGTCACCTGATGCCCGGCAGCGTCCTCGGCCTGCGCCCAGAGGCGCGTGGCACCGCGCGCCAGCGCCCGTTCGTCGGGCCCGGGCGCCAGGCGGCGCAGCAGCTCCTGAAGCCG
>JASLEW010000295.1 GCA_030150965.1 Thermoanaerobaculia bacterium
TCCGACGGCGGCCAGCCGACGGCGGCCGAGCGCCCGCCCGCGGGCTTCGCCGTCCCCGGCGACCGCGCCGACCGCAACGATCGGAGCATGGGCAGCGACCCGCAGGCGCTCTACAACGCCGCCTACAACGACTACCTGAAGGGCAGCTACGACCTCGCCATGCGGGGCTTCCAGCAGTACCTGGAGACCTTCCCCAGCACGGCGCTGGCGGCCAACGCCACCTACTGGATCGGCGAGTGCTACTACCGGCAGCGGCGCTACCGGCAGGCGATCGAGCAGTACGACGCGGTGCTCAACCGCTATCCGCGCAGCGACAAGACGGCCAGCGCCCTGCTCAAGAAGGGCTATGCCCACCTGGAGCTGGGCGAGCGCTCCCAGGGGGTGGTGCAGCTGCAGCACGTGCTGCGCCAGTTCCCCACCAGCGACGAGGCCAACCTCGCGCGGCAGCGCCTGCGCGAGATCGGAGTTGACGGCCGCTGAGGCCGGATGATATAAGCTACGGCTCGCCGCATCCGCGGTACTGGGTTTTGTGCGGCCCGCGCGACCCCAGCAGCGTGAACACGGCCTTCAGCGGGGCGCCGGAGATCTCCCCGAGGTTCCGGACAGTCCCAGGAATCTGACAGGCATCTGAGAACCTTAGAGAGCACCGGGAGCATCCAAGAATGGCCAACACCAAGTCGGCTGAGAAGCGGATCCGCCAGAACGCCCTGGCCCGCGAGCGCAACCGCGGCCACCGCTCGCGCCTGCGCACCGCCATCAAGCGGCTGCGCTCCGCGGTCAGCGCGGGCGACGCCGAGAAGACGGCGGAGCTGCTGCCCGCCACCCTGGGCGTGATCGACGCCACGGCGCAGAAGAAGATCATCCACGCCAACACCGCCTCGCGCTACAAGTCCCGCCTGAGCAAGCTCGCCCAGGGCGTCGCCAAGGCCTGATCGCCGAGCAAGCCCCGCCAGCCCGCCAGCCGCGCCACCCAACGGGCAGCAGCGGCCTGGCGACGGTGTGGTGGGGGTGCCCGGATCGGGATCCGGCGTCTCCCATGCGATCCTGACGCCGCGGCGCACCACCGCCTCCAGGCCCTACAGCTCGTCGCCCGGTCCGTCTCCCTGATTGTAGATTTGAGGGTCGATCCCGGCGGTGAGGACGACGTCGCTGCCGTCATCGCCGCTGGTCCACAGCGTGCAGTGATACCTGCCGCCCTGGGGCTTGTCCCTATCGCCCTTGTTGAGGATGAGGGGCGTGTTGGGCTCCCCCAGATTGAATCCGTAGACCAGCGAGAAGCAACCGCCGCACGGGCCGGGTGCGGTGTGCTTGCTCACCGGGCCGCCGCCGACCTCGGCGAAGCCGATGGCGGTCAGCGGGACATTGGCGTTGAACTGCAGATGCACCGGGCAGACGTGGGGGTAAATGACGATCCTGGGCTCCTGGTGCTGGTGGTCGTAAACCCGGTAGTCATCGCGGTACCAATCGCGCGGCTGCCGGAAGGTGGTCCTGCCGTCGTGATGACGGCAGACCTCGACGATCAGGGTCTTGAGAGTCTCGGGACTCGGTACCGGACTGGTCATGCCTTGCTCCTTGTGAGGCCCCCATCGGCCGAGGCCGGCGAGCGAGGGAGGGCAGGTGGTCGCAACAGGGTGCCGGCGGCGGGTGTGCCGGCGGTGCGCACCAGGTCCATGAGCTCGGGCTGCCGATAGCCGCTGGCGGCGAGGGCGGCCAGCACCGGGCGCGCCTCCGCGCGGCGGCCGAGCAGCAGCAGCGCGGACGACCAGGGCGCAAGGATGTCGACGTCGTTCGCCTGGCGCGCGGCGGGCGCGAGCAGGCTGGCCGCCTGGCTCCAGGCGGCGTCCGCCGCGGCCGGCGCGCCATTGCGGCTCTCCGCCCGTCCCAGGAGCACGAGGGCAGTGGCGAGCCAGCGCGTGGTGTCGCGGTCGCTGGGCTGCCTCGCCTGTACGGTCTGCAGCCCCTGGACCGCCTGCAGCGCCTGGCCGCGCGCCTCGGTGGCGTCACTGGCGGCGAGCAGCGCCGCGCCGAGGTGGATGCGGGTCCAGGCCGCGAGCAGCTGCCACCGGCGGTCGGTCGGCTCGTGCACGGCATGCTCCGCGACCGATTTCAGCAGGTTGGCGAGGCACGCGACGCCGTGGCGCGTTTCGCCGCGGAGCACCCGCAGGTGCCCCTCCTTCATGCGGCTGAGGTCGAGCTTCCAACGCCAGAGCTGGTTCTGCGGGTCGTGCTGCGTCAGGGCAGTGAAGATCGCCTGCGCCGCCAGGTCATGCGCCAGCGCCTCCTCGATGCCGCCGCGGTCCTCCCACCAGATGACCAGCGAGTCGTGGCTGGTGCCGAGGAAGTCGCGGAACTTGTAGCGCGCCGGCGACTGGGCGACCAGCTCCTGGCGCAGCGCGAGGCTGGCGTCGAAATGCGGCCGCGCCTCGTCGAGGCGCCCCATGTTCATCAGCGTTTGGCCGACGAGGTCGTGGGCGGCCGCCAGCTCGAAGCGCCAGTCCTGCTTGGCGGGATCGCGGCGCACCAGGTCCTGCTTGAGCGCCAGGCTGCGCCTGAAGCTGGCGAGCGCCCCGGCGAGGTCGCCGGCCTGGCGCGCCACCGAGCCCAGGTTGCTCTCGGCGTAGGCCAGCTCCATCCGGTAGTCCGCGCGCTCCGGTTCGAGGCTCACCAACCGGTCGGAGATCGCGCGGTAGGTCGCGAAATGCGGACGGGCACCGGCGAGGTCGCCCTCCTCCCAGTGCACGTAGCCCACCCAGAAGTGGCTCTGGCCGAGGCCGAACAGGCGCTCATGGCTCCGCGGGTCGCGGTCGGCCAGCGCCTGGGCCAGCGCCAGCGACTCCTCGAGCGGCGGGAGGGCCTCCGGCAGCTTGCCCTGGCGGATGCGCACGTCGCCGATCTGGTAGAGCGCCCGGGAACGGTGCGCCACCTCCTCGTCCGACAGCTCTCGCCGCGGCACCGCGGCAAAGTAGACCAACGCCCGCCGGCCCACCTGGTCGAGAATGTCGAGCTTGCCGAGCGGCTCGAGCCGGTCGCGCAGGTCGGTGAGCATGAAGGCGATGAGGTCCTCGGCCTGGCCGCGGCGCAGCTCGGCGCGGCGGTTGGCCGCGCGGGCCGCCACGCCGAGCCATGCGGCGACGGCCAGCGCGCCGATCAGGAGCACGGCCGCCGCCGCCGCCGCCGTGAGCAGGCGGCGGTGGCGCAGGGCGAACTTGGTCAGGCGGTGGACGAGGCTCGCGGCGTGCGCCTCGACCACCTCGCCGTCGAGGAAGCGGCGCAGGTCCAGGGCCACGGCGCGCGCCGAGGGATAGCGCGCCGCCGGGTCCTTCTCCATGCACCTGCGGACGATCGATTCGAGCTCCGGCGGCAGCAACGGTGCGAGCCGGCGTAGCGGCGGCGGCTCCTGATCGCGGACCTGGCCGAGCAGCGCCGGCAGGTCGGCGGCGTCGAACGGCGGCCTGCCGGAGAAGAGCTCGTAGAGCGTGACGCCGAAGCTATACACGTCGGCGCGGCGGTCGGCAGCCGCGCCGACGCCCGCGGCCCCGCGCAGCAGCTCGGGTGCCAGGTAAGCCGGCGTGCCGGCCAGCGCGGCGGGTCCACCGGCGCTCTGCACGGCGATGCCGAAATCGGCAATCCAGGGCTTCCAATCACCGTCCGGGGTCTTCTCGACGAGGATGTTGGACGGCTTGACGTCGCGATGGATGAGTCCCTCGCGGTGAGCGGCGTGGAGACCCTCGGCCACCTGCGCCATGAGGCGGACCTGCTCCTCGAGCGACGTCTCGCTCCGCAGGCCGGCCAGCGTCGGGCCGGCCACCCAGCGCATGGCGATGAAGGGGCGCCCGTGCAGCTCGCCGGTCTCATAGACCTCGAGGACATTGTCATGCCGTACCCGCGCCTGGGCCTGCGCCTCGCGCAGGAAGCGCTGGCGCGCCTCGGGCTCGGTGCGGTCGAGAAGCTTCAAGGCCACTGGCCGGTCGAGCTGGAGATCGAACGCGCGGTAGACAGTGGCCATGCCGCCACGCCCGATCCGTTCCGCCAGCTGGTAGCGCTCGCCGCCGGCCGGCAGCGGCGTCGGCGCCGGCTCGATGCGCGCCGCCACCGCCAGCAGCTCGGCGGCGGGGATCGCGAGAAAGCTCTCGGGCAGCGAGGCAGCGGCCGCCAGGCGGCGGCGGACCTCGTCCAGCAGCTCCGGCGCGGTGCTGCCGGCCTGGCGCAGGAACGCCTCCCGCTCCGCGGGATCGAGGGCGGCGGCGGCCAGCACCAGCTCGTCGATACGTCGCAGGTCTTGGGACCGGCTTTCAGTTCTGGAGCTCGCCATAGAGCCAGGTGCGCACCGCTCGCCAATCCCGGATCACCGTCGGGCGTGAGACGCCGAGCGCCGAGGCGGTCTCCTCCACCGAGAGGCCGGCAAAGTAGCGCAGCTCGACCAGCTGCTCGTAACGAGGATTGATGGCCGCCAGCCGCTCCAGGGCCTGGTGCACGGCGAGCATCGTCTCGGGGGGCTGGCCGCACGGATCGATGCACTCCTCCGGGATCTCGGCCCGCGTGTCCTCGCCCTGGCGCTTCCACGCCAGGCGCCGGCGCGCTTCGTCGATCAGCACGTAGCGCATGGCGCGCGCGGCGACGGCAAAGAAGTGGCCGCGGTCGTTGACGCTCAGGCCGGCCGCCGCCGGCCCGAGCAGGCGCAAGTAGACCTCGTGCACCAGGCTCGTGGTGCCGAGACGCCGGCGCGCCGCGCCGCCACCGCGCAGAACGCTGCGGGCGAGCGACTTCAGCTCGCGATAGAGAACCGGCCACAGCTCGTGCTCGGCCACGGAGCCGCCGGGGCGCCACTCCTGGAGCAGGAGGGTGATCTCCCGAGGAGACAGGCTGCTCATGGAATTGAAGCCAAGTGTACCACAAAGCCCCGGACTCGGCCGGCACGCGAGCGGCCTGGTGATGGGCCGGTCGATCGATCCGCTGCCGGCGGTCCGGGCGGCCTGGCCGCCTGATGGCCGGCTGCCCGGCGCTTCGCCCCGCGCGACGCCGCGGCGTGATCCTGTTTTCGCCCTGCCTGCGAGGGAAGAAGTGAATGCGACGCGCGCGGCTCCGGTGCCGGGATGGATCGTCCACCAGGTGCAGCCGGAATCCGCCTACGAAAGGGAGCGTTATGGCTCAGCAATCAGGAACGACCGCAGCACCGCAGCCCGGACTGGCCCCGATCGGCAGCATCGTCGCCTACGCGGGCAACCTTCCGACGCTTCCGGCCAACTGGCTGGTTTGCGACGGCAGCCTGGTGTCCGTCGACGCCTACAAGGAGCTCTACGGGGTGATCGGCTCCAACTGGGGACTCTCGGGGGATCAGTTCAACCTGCCCTATCTCTGCGGCACGTTCTTGCGCGGCGTGGACCAGGACGGCCAGGGCAACCCGACCCTTCCACCGAACGATCCCGACCGCGACAGCCGCACAGCCTCCCGGCCGGGCGGCAACACGGGCAATACCGTGGGGTCCCTGCAAGCCGCCGCCGTGGGGCAGCACACGCATGAAATCTCCGGCTTCATGGGCATCACGGCGCAGCAGCAGCACAACGGCTACAACCCCTACGACTCCACCCCTCAGTACTTCACCTTCGACACCGTCCCGACAGGGCCGCCCACCCCGATGGGCGGCGACACCCGGCCGCTGAACGCCTACGTCTGGTGGATCATCCGCGCCAAGTGACCGGGCGGTGCCTGGTCGACAGCGTGAGGCCGGCGCCGGAAGCACCCCCGGCGCCGGCCGGAGGCTCCCTCCCCAGCGTCGCCAGTGTCTCGCAAGTGTGTCGCGAGTGTCCCGCACGGTTAGTTCGCATGGTAGTCGCGCCGCAATCCGGCTTCCTGGCCAGGCGCGCCGACGCAAGCGTAGCAGGGACTACGGTGAGGAGGCGCAACGCCGCCAGGGAGCCGGAGGGCAAGC
>JASLEW010000353.1 GCA_030150965.1 Thermoanaerobaculia bacterium
ATGGGCGCGCGCACCCGAAGGAACGAGATGGGAACGCCCGGTCCAGAGGCCCCGTTGCCCCGGACCGAGGGGGGTGCTCATGGAGACCCTGCACGGGTGAAGTTTCCCGAGGGGGCGCGGCGATGAGCAAGAAGACCGTCGAGGCGATCTATCCGCTGTCGCCGCAGCAGCAGGGCATGCTGTTCGAGACCCTCGCCGCGCCACGGTCCGGCATCCACGTCGAGCAGCTCACCTGCCAGCTCGCCGGCGAGCTCGACCGCGGCGTCTTCGCGCGCGCCTGGCGGGCTTTGCTCGACCGCCACGCCGTGCTGCGCAGCGCCTTCGCCTGGCAGGACCAGGCGCAGCCGCTGCAGATCGTGGTCCGCGAGGTGGACATGCCGCTGGCCGAGGAGGACTGGCGGGACCTTCCCGCCGCGGCCGTCGCCGGCCGCCTGGCGGCCTTCCTCGAGGCCGACCGCCTGCTCGGCTTCAAGCTCACCCGGCCGCCGCTCATGCGGCTGACGCTGCTCGCCACCGGCGAGCGCGAGCAGAGCCTGGTGTGGACGCACCATCACATCCTGATGGACGGCTGGTGCCGGCCGGTGCTGCTGCGCGAGCTGTTCACCCTGTACGAGGCGCTCTGTCTCGGGCGCGAGCCGGAGCTGCCGCCGGCCCGCCCCTACCAGGACTACGTCGCCTGGCTGGGGCGGCAGGACCTGCGCCGGGCCGAGGAGTACTGGCGCCAGGCGCTGCGCGGCTTCGACCACCCCACGCCGCTCGGCCGCCCGCTGCCGGCGGCGCCCGGCGGCCAGCCGCCCCTCTACCTGACGCTGCGCGGCAGCCTGCCGGCCGCGGCGACCGCGGCCCTCCAGGCGCTGGCGCAGCAGCTGCGGGTGACGCTGAGCACGGTGGTGCAGGGGGCCTGGGCGCTCCTGCTCAGCCGCTACAGCGGCTCAAGCGACATCGCCTTCGGCATCACCGTCTCCGGCCGGCCGGCCGAGCTCGCCGGGATCGAGGCGACGATCGGCCTGTTCATCAACACTCTGCCGCTGCGCGTCCACGTCGCGCCGGACGAGCCGCTCGGCCGCTGGCTGGCGCGGCTCCAGGCGCAGACCCTCGAGCTGCGGCGCGCCGAGCACGTGTCGAGCGGCCAGGTCCACCGCTGGAGCGAGATGCCCGGCGCCCTGCCGTTGCACGAGAGCATCCTGGTGTTCGAGAACTACCCCGGCGCCCAGGCGGCGCCAGGCTCCGCGCCGTCCAATGCGCCGGCAGAGCCCGGGCTGCCGGTCTCCCAGGCGGCACCCCGGCCTGCACCGCCCGATGCGCCGGGGGCTCTCGGAGCGGGGCCGTCCGGCGCTCCGGGAGCGCCCGGGTCCGCACCGCCCGATGCACCGGCAGAGCCCGGGCTGCCGGTCTCCCAGGCGGCATCCCGGCCTGCACCGCCCGATGCGCCGGGGGCTCTCGGAGCCGGGCCGTCCGGCACTCCGGGAGCGCCCGGGTCCGCACCGCCCGGCACCGCGGCGGAGCTCCGGCCTGGCGCGCGGCTCGCGGTCCATGGCGCCGGCAACGGCGCCGGCGCCCCGGGCCGCGGCACCGGCGGCCAGACCCGCCAGCCGCTCACCGTGCTGGTCGCCCCGGGGGCGGAGCTCGCCGTCACCCTGGTCCACGACAGCCGCCGCCTGCGCGACGCCGGCTCTGTCCTCGGCCATTTCCTCGCGCTGCTGCGGGAGATGGCGGCCGGCCCCGAGCGCCCGCTCTCCTGCCTCACCGCGACGGTCCCGGAGGCGGAGATCCCCGGCTTCGTGCCGCTCGCCCGCGGTGTCGGCGTCGGCGGCGGCGGCGCCTATGCGCCGCCGCGCACCGCCGGCGAGGAGATGCTCGCCATCCTGTGGAGCCAGGTCCTGGGGCTGCGCCCGGTCGGCATCCACGACGACTTCTTCTCCCTCGGCGGCCACTCGCTGCTCGCCACCCAGCTCGCCGGCCTGGCGCGCGACGCCTTCCAGGTCGAGGTGCCGCTGCGCGCCTTGTTCGAGCACCCGACCGTCGCCGGCCTGGCGGCGGAGATCGCCCGGCTGCAGGGGGAGGGGGAGCGCTACCAGGAGGCGCTGGCCGAGCTGCCGGTCATCGTTCCCGATCCGGCGCGGCGCGGCGAGCCGTTCCCCCTGTCCGACGTGCAGGAGGCCTACTGGATCGGCCGCGGCGCTTCGTTCGAGCTGGGCAACGTCGCCACCCACCTCTACGTCGAGACCGAGATCGAGGACCTCGACCCGGCGCGCTTCGAGCGCGCCTGGCGCCGCCTGATCGACCGCCACGACATGCTGCGCGCGATCGTGCTCGCCGACGGCAGGCAGCAGATCCTGCCGCGGGTGCCGCCGTACGAGATCGCGGTCGCCGACCTGCGCGGCGCCGCCCCGGCGGCGGCGGAGGCGGCGCTCGCCGCGGTGCGCGAGGAGCTCTCGCACCAGGTGGTGCCGGCGGACCGCTGGCCGCTGTTCGAGATCCGCGCCACGCGGCTCGCCGGCTGGACGCGGTTCCATCTCAGCTTCGACCTGCTGATCGGCGATGCCTGGAGCTGGCTGCTGCTGATCGGCGAGCTCGGGACCCTGCTGCGCGACCCGGACGCCGCCCTGCCGCCGCTCGAGCTGTCCTTCCGCGACTACATGCTGGCGGTCGCCGCGCTCGCCGGGACGCCGCTCCACGCGCGCTCCCTGGCCTACTGGCGCGCCCGCCTCGCGACCCTGCCGCCGGGGCCGGACCTGCCGCTGGCGCAGAGCCCCGCGGCGATCGGGCGCCCGCGCTTCGCGCGCCGGCGGCGCTTCCTCGCCGCGCCGGCCTGGAGCGCGCTCAGGGAGCGCGCGGCGCGCCGCGGCCTCACCCCGTCGGGGCTGCTGCTCGCCGCCTTCGCCGAGGCGCTCGCCGCCTGGAGCAGGACGCCGCGCTTCACCCTCAACCTGACTCTCTTCAACCGCCTCCCCCTGCATCCGCAGGTCGACCAGGTCGTCGGCGACTTCACCTCCCTGGTGCTGCTGGAGGTCGACGCCGGGGCGGGCGGCACGTTCGCGGAGCGGGCGCGGCGCACCCAGCGGCGGCTGTGGGACGACCTCGACCACCGCTACGTCTCCGGCGTGCAGGTGCTGCGCGAGCTCGGCGCCGCCCAGGGCCGCGCCGCCAGCCTCACCATGCCGGTGGTCTTCACCAGCACCCTGACCCTGCCCGCCGCGGCCCCGCCGCCAGCCCCGCCGGCATCGCCGGCGCCCCCGGCGGGCGAGGGGGAGCGGCAGGCACCACCGGCGGGCGAAGGGGAGCGGGTCGGCGCGGTGCGGCCGGTCTACAGCGTCGGCCAGACCTCGCAGGTGTGGCTCGACCACCAGGTCGCCGAGCAGGCGGGAGAGCTGATGCTCACCTGGGACGCGATCGAGGAGCTGTTCCCGCCCGGGATGCTCGACGACATGCTGACGGTCTACCTGGAGCTGCTGGAGCGCCTGGCGGCGGGGGAGGAGGCGTGGGGCGAGGCGGCGCCGCTGCGCCTGCCGGCGGCGCACCTGGCGCTCTACGCGGCGGCCAATGCGACCGCGACGATCGCAGCAGGGGTCCCCGCGGGCCTGCTCCACGGGCCGTTCCTGGCGCGGGCGGCGGAGCGCCCGGAGAGCCCGGCGCTGATCGCCGACCTTGGCGCCGGCGCGCGGACGCTCTCCTACGGCGAGCTCCTGCGCCTGGCGCGCGGCCTCGGGCGGCGCCTGCTGGCAGCGGGAGCGGCGCCGGGGGGGCTGGTGGCGGTGGTGATGACCAAGGGGTGGGAGCAGGCGGCGGCGGTGCTCGGCGTGCTGGCGGCGGGCGGCGCCTACCTGCCGGTCGACGCCGCGCTGCCGCGCGAGCGCCGCGACCACCTGCTCGCCCACGGCGGCGCGCGCCTGGCGCTGACGCAGCCGCGCTGGGCGGCGGCCCTGGAGTGGCCGGAGGGCGTGCGGGTCCTGGCGCTCGACGGCACCGAGGGCGAGGACGGCGGCTGGCCGGAGCCGCCGCGCGACCCGCGCGCGCTGGCCTACACCATCTTCACCTCCGGCTCGACCGGGCTGCCCAAGGGGGTGATGATCGACCACCGCGGCGCCCTCAACACCATCGCCGACGTCAACCGCCGCCACGCGGTGGGCGCGGGCGACCGGGTCCTCGCGCTCTCCTCGCTGTCGTTCGATCTCTCGGTCTGGGACCTGTTCGGGCTGTGGGCGGCGGGCGGGGCCGCCGTCGTGCCGGAGGCCGCCGCCGGCCGCGATCCCGGGCGTTGGCTGGACCTCATGGAGCGCCACGGGGTGACAGTGTGGAACAGCGTGCCGGCGCTCCTGGAGATGCTGGTGGAGTTCGCGGAGGGGCGGGGGGCGCGCCTCCCGGCCACGCTCCGCCTGGTGCTCTGCTCGGGCGACTGGCTGCCGGTGGCGCTGCCGGCGCGGGTGCGGGCGCTCGCCGCCGGGCCGGTCGAGGTGGTCAGCCTGGGGGGCGCGACCGAGGCCTCGATCTGGTCGATCCTGCAGCCGGTGGGGGAGGTGGACCCGGCGTGGCGCAGCATCCCCTACGGGCGGCCGATGGCGAACCAGACGGTGCAGGTGCTCGACGCCGCGCTGGCTCCCCGTCCGCTGTGGGCCACCGGCGAGCTCTACATCGGCGGGACCGGCCTGGCGCGCGGCTACTGGCGCGACCCGGCCCGCACCGCGGCGGGCTTCGTGCCGGCGCCGGGCACGGCGGAGCGCCTGTACCGCACCGGCGACCTGGGGCGCTGGCGGCCGGACGGGGTGATCGAGCTGCTCGGGCGCGACGACCTCCAGGTCAAGATCCAGGGGCACCGCATCGAGCTCGGCGAGATCGAGGCCGCCCTGTTGCAGCACCCCGAGGTGGCGGCGGCGGTGGTGACCGCCCACGGCGACCTGCGCGGCGCCAAGCAGCTCGCCGGCTACGTGGTGCTCCGCAAGCCGGGCGAGGAGGAGAGCGCCC
>JASLEW010000360.1 GCA_030150965.1 Thermoanaerobaculia bacterium
CCGAGGCGCGGGCGCACCGGTGGCTGCTCGGCGCGCTGCTCGGCGGGGAGGGCGGGCCGCCGGCGCCGCGCGGGACGGACGCCTCGCTGCTCGACTGGCTGGGCGACGCGCCGCTCGCCGCCGCCGAGGTCGCCGGGCAGCGCACCCTGATCCTGGGCCGCTGGCTCTGGCTGCGGCGCCATGCCGAGCTGGGGCTCGCGGAGTGAGGAGGGAGCCGCGATGAGGAAGGTCATGTTCGTCACCGTCGGAACCTCGCTCTTCCACTCGGCCACCTGGGGGCCCGGGCCGGAGGTGCTGCAACTCGCTCCCGGCTACGGCGAGTGGCTGAAACCGCCGGCGCTCGGCTCGCCCGAGGAGCGCCGCCGCGCGGACCGGACCCGCGCCGGGCTCCTCCAGCACCTCGCCGTGGACAACGTCGAGGAATGGGCCGGCCGGTTGGCGGCGGAGCTGCTCGCGGGGCCGCCGCCGGCCACGCCCATGCGCTACAGCGCCGAGATGGCGACCCTGGTGAAGATGCACCAGGAGAGCGGGGAGGGCGACGAACCGATCTCCTTCGGGGACTTCCTGTGCGGCTACGAGAGCATCCACCTGCTGTTCGAGCGCGATCACGATCCCGACGGGCGGCCCAACGACTCGCGGGTGGCCGGCGAGCACCTGGTGGGCTACCTCAACCGCGCGGCGGGCCGGGCGGTCGCCTCGGGCCTGCCCATCTCCGGGCTTTCGAGCACCGATCCGGCGCGGCTGATCGGCGGTGGCGGAGCTTTCCGCAAGGGCGCGCTCGAACGTCTGGCCGAGGAGCTGGAGGCGGTCCGCCGGCCCGGGGTCGAGCTCGTCGACCTGGTCATCAGCGGCGGCTACAAGCTCTACGGCGTGGCGCTCGCGCACCTGGCCGAGGAATCCGATCGGAAGCCGCGCTTCCGCCTGGTCTACGTGCACGAGATGGGGGAGCAGCTGATGACCTATGACCGCGGCGCCATCGGCATGGGGCGGCGGCGGACCGCCAATCCCGTTCGCTTTGCCGATCGCAAACCTCCGGCGTGAGGAGCTTCCGATGCCCCTGATGCGCGAGCCGCCCGGGCGGCCGAGGTCCATCGCTCAATATCTCGAACCGTACCTGGGAGCCGGCTGCGAGACGCTGTCCGGGACGCCGGGTCAACCCTGCGACGTCGATACCCTGATCGACCACATCCCCCTGCGGCCGGAGCCCCCATCCGCGGCCTGCCCGACGGCCGGCACGCTCGCCGGGCTGGCGGAGGAGATGCTCGACGGCACCCTGATCGCCAACCGCGGCATCGACGAGGGCGAGCGGGTCCAGTTCCTCAACGGCTGGCTGCGATTCGTCACCGCCTCCACGCCGGCCGCCCGGGCGCGCTGGCCGGCGCTCGCCGCGAGCGGCCTGCCGCGGCTGGCCGACCGCGATGCGTATGCCCTGGCGCTCTGGCGGCGGATCGAGCAGGACGCCGCCGGAGAGGAGAGGCTCATCCACTTTGTCGAGCGCAACATCGCCCCCTGGAGATACTACCGGGACCACCTCTTCGGCTGGTTCCTGGGCCGCTTCAACGTGGTGGCGGCGCGCCGCGTCCTCGGCGCCCGGCGCGGCGCGGGTTGGCTCCATGCGGCGCTGCTGGCGTGCGCGGTCGCGCTGGCGTGCTGGACGCTCGGTCCTCCCCGGGGGCTGATCGGGGCGGTGGCCTGCCTCCTGGGCGGGCTAGCGGCGGTCCTGGCGGGCGGCCTCCTGCTGTGGCTGAGCCCGGTGCCCTATCTCAACTCCCTGGTCCCCCGCCTGGGCGCCGCGGTGGGCATCGGCTACCTCTTCCTGCTCAACGCGCCGCAGGTGGCGGGAGCGGTCTACCGGGCGCCGCGCCGCGGCTGGCTGTGGCTGCTGACGCTGATCCTCCTCGGCGCCGCCCTGGCGTACATCGCGCTGCACGTCGGCCGGCGCGTCCACCCGCGCCCGCGCCTCCGCACGCTGCTGCGCCGGGGCTTCGATCTGTGGCTGCTGGCGCTCTTCTACGCCACGCTCGGTCTCGGGGTGGTGGCGCCGGTCCTGTTCTCCCCCCGGTTCGAGGGGGTCTTCGCCGCGGGCTCCCCGCGGCCCGAGCACCTGGCGCTCTGCGCCGCCATCGCGCTCAACCTGGGCGTCATCCTGCAGCTCGCCTGGGACGAGAAGCCGCTGACGGAGCCGCTCTGATGCCGGCGCGAGACGAGCTGACCTTCACCCTGCGGCTGCTGACGCCGGCCTTCGCCGGCAGCACGCCGTCAGGCACCAGGCCGGTCACCTACCTGAAGGACGGCCGGCCCGACACCTGCTCGCCACCCTATTACCCGGTCGATCCCTGCGGCATCCGCGTCCCCACCCTGCGCGGCGTGCTGGAGCTCT
Source organism: Thermoanaerobaculia bacterium (assembly GCA_030150965.1). GTDB lineage: Bacteria > Acidobacteriota > Thermoanaerobaculia > Multivoradales > UBA5704 > JASLEW01. Next base: position 2,381 of record JASLEW010000360.1, read on the forward strand.
GGCACCGCTCGCGTTTCGGCAGCCTGGGCGGGGCGGAGGTCTATGCGCGCCAGGCGCGGGTCTTCGGCTCGGCGGAGGCGGGGCAGGGGCTGAGCATCCGGCCGCTCGGTCATTCGGACTTCGAGCGGCGAGCGCTGTCGTACAGGAAAAACGTCAACGGCCTGACCTATCTCGGCTACGGGCCGCTGCAACTCCTGCGGGTGAGCGACAGCAGGAACCCGCAAGGAGTCATCATCGCCACCTCCCACAACCAGTCGGGCTGTCACGACGCGATCCCGGTTGAACGCGGCGAGCCCTGGTTCCGCTACCGGGCCGCGGGCTCGCCGGCGCAGCTTGCCGAGCTGCGCCGCGCGCTCCTGCTCCTGCACCTGTTCGGCGGTATCGGCTCGCGGTCGCGGCGCGGCTGGGGATCGGTCGCGGTGAGCCTCGAGAAGAATCCGATCGAGCCTGCGCCGCGGGACCCGGAGGCGCTGAAGACTTGGTTCGAGGCGCGGTTGGCGGAGGCGCTCGGCGGGGAGCTCGCCGCCTGGAAGGGGATGGCCGAGCCGGAGTTCAGCGCCTTCAGCCCCTGGTCGCGGGTGCTCCTCACCGGGGTCTCCTACAACCATCTCGACGTGCTCGACGAGTTCTGCCGCCAGCTCAAGGCGGTGCGCGCGGTGATGGATGGATCGCCGATCGCCAAGACCGACGCGGGGATCGAGAAGCGCGACGCCGATCGCCCGGCAGGGGCCATCAGGGACGTGCCGCGGCGGCTGGCGTTCGGCCTTCCCTATCACCCGCAGCACCGCGGTCGCTGGGACATCGAATATCTCGGCCGCTCCCCGGCATCGCCTGGCGATGCCGGCGAAACCGTGACCCGGCGCGCCTCGCCGCTGCTGCTCAAGGTGTTCCCTGTCGATCCAACGGGATTCGTCGGCGTGGCGCTCTTCCTGAGGTCGAGGTTCTTTGGCGACCCCAAGATGAAGGTTGGCGCCAAGGGCAGGCCGCTCACCCAACCCTTTCCCGGCTATCAGGCCATCGACACGATGCTTGACGACTCGGGATGGAAACCGCTGGCAATGCCTCGTTGACGTGAGGCGAGGACCCACCGATGACGACGACCTACCTGCACTCCCTGCTCCTCTACCGCACCATCACGCCGCTCCACGTCGGCTGCGGCCAGGACCTGGGCGTGGTGGACCTGCCGGTCATCCGCGAGCGCACGACCGGCCATCCGTTCATTCCCGGCTCGGGCATCCGCGGCAGCCTGCGCGACGCCTGCGGCCGCCCGCGGACCGGCATCGACGTGGAGCTCCTCTTCGGCCCGGCCGCCGAGGACGGCGAGGAGGTGCGCTACGCCGGCTGCCTCGCCGTGCACGACGCGCGGCTGCTGCTGTTTCCGGTGCGCTCCGACCGGGGCGTGTTCCTCTGGATCACCTGCCCGGCCGTGCTCGCCCGCCTGGCGGGCGAGATGGCGGTGTTCACGCCGGGCGGGAGCGCGCTGGCGGCCGTTCCCTCCCTGGCCTCGCACGTCCAGGCGGCCCCGCCGGCGGCGCCGGCCTCCGAGGACGCCGCCGCGGCGCCCGCCCCGCTGGGCGACGACGAGCTGCTCGGCCCGGAGGCCCTGGCCGCCGGCGATGCCGCGGCGCCCGGAAAGAAGGGTCCGCCGGCGCCCCTGTACCTGGAGGAGTACGCCTTCACCTGGCGCGAGGGCGGCGCCGCCGACGCCGCGGCCCGCACGGCGCTCGCCGCCTGGGCGGCGGCGGTGGGGAAGGAATGCGGCGTGCCGGACCTGGCCGCGCGCACGGTCGTCGTGTCCGACCGCACGTTCCATCATTTCGTGACCCATGCCACGATCGTCGTGCAGCGCAACCGCCTGACCTCGGCCAAGAACGTCGAGCCCGGGGCGCTCTTCTCGCTCGAAGCGGTGCCGCCCGAGGCCGTCTTCCACGGCTTCGTCGGCGGCACCGTCTCGCGCCGGCCGCCGGGCGACGGCGAAACGCGGCTGCAACCGGCCGCCGTCCTCGCCGAGCTGCGGAAGCTCTGGCTCGCGCAGCAAGATCCGGCGGCGCTTCACCTCCACCTCGGCGGCGACGAGGGCACGGGCCTGGGCGTCACCCGCCTCAGCTGGGCCACGGAGGCTGATGCAACCGCGATGGAGGATGAGGCGCCCACCGCGTCCGCGGCGGAGACCGGCCGATGAACGCCGACCAGGAGAGGGGCCGGCGGGCCTTCGCCTTCGTGCAGGGGTACCCCGGCGACCACGCCGACCTCCTGGGGCTCGCGCGCGCCCTGCCGGTCATGCTGCGCACCAACGGCCTCCTGGCGACCTGGGCGCACCTGCTCAAGAAGGAGAAGCCGGAGCACGCGGCGGCGGCCGGCGCGCTCCTCGCCCATCTGCGCGCCCTCTCGCTGGTTCCCCCCGAGGGCAGCGCCGTGAAGGTCTTCCTCGATTGCTGGACCGCGCCCGCCGGAGGCGCGAGTGGGCTCCAGCTGCGCCGCCTCACCGCCGAGGCCGTCGCCTTCTCGGTGTGGCTGAAGCGGGCCGCCGAAGCGCTCCTGGACGACGGGACGCCGCCGGCTTCGGCCGGTGCGAGCCTGCCATGAGCGCAGGAAAGAAAGCGCCCGCAGGCTCCTGGTACACCGTGGTGGGAAAGCCGGAGCGGATCCCCTCGCCCGAGGTGTCGCCGTCGCTGCTCTACCACAAGTGGCACGCTTACGACGCCGACGAAGACGCCGACGCCCAGGCCAGGGACAGCTTGCATCTGGCCGTCAACGAGAGCCGCGTCGGCTTTCTCGAACGGGTGGCGCAGGCGGTGGAGCGCCGCCGCGCCGGCGCCTACCCGCAGTGGTACCGCGCCTACGTGGCGGCGGTGGACGGCTTGGGCGAGGAGCCCGCGGAATGGGTGACCGCCGCCACCGTCTGGCGCCTCGTCGCCGGCTTCGCCACCAATCCGGCCCTGGAGTCCGGCATCCATCTGCACCACCTGCTCGGCTTCCCCCAGCTGCCCGGCTCCTCGGTGCGCGGCCTCGTTCACCACGTGGCGGAGATGGAGCTGCTCGACGAGGCGGAGCGGGACGGCTGGCCCGAGCTGGCCGATCCGCCCGATCCCGCCGCGCTCGACCGCTTCCTCGCCGCCGCCGCCCAGGTGCGGGCCCTCTTCGGCAGCCTGGTCGTGGAACCGATCGATCCACGGAGGAGCCCGGGCGCCGAAAACGCCGAGATCCGCCAGACGCCCCGCAGCCTGCTCCGGCGATGGCTCGCCTCCGCCGCGCTGCAAGCCGAGCCCCGCAGGCCCCAGGCGGCGCGCGCCCGCGCCCTCCTCGAAGGCCAGACCGGCGGCCTGGTCGCCTTCTACGACGCCGTCCCCGCTCCCGACGCCGCGGATCTCCTCCAGGTGGACATCCTGAACCCCCACTATCCGAAGTTCTACCGCAGCCAGGGAACGGCCGCTCCACCCTCCGACGACCAGGACCCCGGCCCGGTCCACTTCCTGGCCGTCCGCCCGGGAGCGGCGTTCCTCTTTCCCTTCCGCCTCGCGTCGTGGCCCGATCCATCCAACGCCGACGAGTCCGCGAGGGACCGTCTCGCGGCCCTCGGCCCGCTGACGCGCGCCCAGGCGGCGGCGAATCTCCACCGATGGCTGCGGCGCGGCCTCGAAGAGTGGGGTGCCGGCGCCAAGACCGCCGCCGGCTACGGCTACTTCGAGACCGGGAGCGAGCAAGCCGCGGCGGTGGCGGCGGCCCAGCAGCCTCCGCCAGCAGCCGCATCGGGCCCAGGCGGGCGTTCCGTCACCACCGCCCGCATCGATTGGTCGGCCCGCATCAAGGGAATCGGCTGGGGAGAGGCGGACGTCCAGGTCCCCCTCGTCCTGGCCGAGCTTCAAGGCGACGACCGCCGGCAGGCCGCCCTGGAGCTGGTCAAGGGCTTGGGCCGGAAGAAGCTCCTCGCCCGCTCCGAGAAGCCCTGGACCAGGACGCTCCTCGAGGCCGCAGGCGTCCTATGAGAAATGATAGCTTGGTGGCCGAGGCCGGCTCCTCTGGCTTCGAATCTGTAACTCCAATGACGCGAATCTCATGCCAACGAAGTTTCGCCATTTTGGCACCCAGGTAACAGCCATGGCCATAAGCCTCGTGATATCTGGTATTTATCGCGAGATTGGGCTGCTGAAACCCACGCCAGACGCTCATCACGGACAGGCCAAGAAAGGAGGTAACACGAAACGGACCAGTAACCACCGTAGTTTCAGCCGCTTACAAGGGGCGGAGTCGGAACTGACCTGATCGGTACGGAGGGATTGCGACTCTTCAGCAGCAGAACGGTGTCTCCGTCGTCAAGAGTATCGTCGGAACTGACCTGATCGGTACGGAGGGATTGCGACTGCCCTCTTTCTCGAGCCGCTGCTTGCGCTGATTGTCCGGTCGGAACTGACCTGATCGGTACGGAGGGATTGCGACTCTGAGGAGCGAACCCTCCGACCGGCCGGTAGGCCACGGAGGTCGGAACTGACCTGATCGGTACGGAGGGATTGCGACGCAGTATTGAAGGCATCGATACCGTCAAGGACGATGGTGTCGGAACTGACCTGATCGGTACGGAGGGATTGCGACGCCGGCCACAGCATTGACGACGATGCGAACAACCTTCTTGTCGGAACTGACCTGATCGGTACGGAGGGATTGCGACACGTCTGGCTTCTCGACTGCGGCAAGAATGCGCTCCAAGGGTCGGAACTGACCTGATCGGTACGGAGGGATTGCGACTGCTCCGCCGGCATCGGATGCTCTGGCGTGCAGAGAAACGTCGGAACTGACCTGATCGGTACGGAGGGATTGCGACTCTTTGCGGGCGGGATGGTCACCGGCTCCGGCGGAGCGTCGTCGGAACTGACCTGATCGGTACGGAGGGATTGCGACGTTGGTGCGGCGCGTGTCTGGCGTCTTGAGCGACGCCCGTCGGAACTGACCTGATCGGTACGGAGGGATTGCGACCGTATGGCAACCGTGGTCACGCCGGCGAGGGTCGCACCGGTCGGAACTGACCTGATCGGTACGGAGGGATTGCGACCAGGCGAGCGCCGTGTGCGGCGTCTCGTGTCCGGAACGTCGTCGGAACTGACCTGATCGGTACGGAGGGATTGCGACGCGGCCTGCGAATCGTCGTCCGGCGACCGTTGCAGCACGTCGGAACTGACCTGATCGGTACGGAGGGATTGCGACGCTGGCGGCGACGCTCGCCAACCCCTCCCGCCTCGCTTCGTCGGAACTGACCTGATCGGTACGGAGGGATTGCGACGACGCGGTGCGCCTAACGCTGGAGCGCTTCCACGACTGTCGGAACTGACCTGATCGGTACGGAGGGATTGCGACTCTTCCCCGTCCTCCCAGATCATAAGGCGGTTGTACAGTCG
>JASLEW010000369.1 GCA_030150965.1 Thermoanaerobaculia bacterium
GGCGCAGCAGGCGGCGAACGAGGCGAAGGCCCGCCACGGCCTGGCGCGGCGGGACTGGCAGGCGAAGACCCGCGCGCTCCAGGCGGCGGAGCGGGCCGGCGGGACGATCGGCAGGCTGCGGAGCCGGGTCGCCAGCCTCCACCAGGTGGTCGGACGCCTGCCGGAGCGCGGGCAGCTCGAGGCGGCGCTGGCGCGCCAGGCGCGGAGCCTGGAGCTCCTCGACGGCGAACGGTCGGCGCTCGCCGAGCGGCTTGCCGCGGCGCTGGCCGCGCGGGCGCAGCACGAGGCGGCCATCGCCGCCGCCCGGCAGGCCGCCGCGGCCGCCGGCCATGATCGCGAGCTGGACGAGCTGGTGGAGAGCGCGCGCGACAGCGCGGTGGCGCTGGGCGCCGCCCGCAGGGTGGCGGCGGAGCGCCTGGCCGAGCTCGCCGCCAAGCGTCGGCAGGCGACGGCGCACGCCCGCGAGGCCGCGCGCCTCAAGAAGGAGGCCGCCGCCGCCGGCAGGGCCGCGGCGAAGCTGCAGCGGGCGTGCGAGACCGCCGAGGAGGCGCTGCGGCGCGCGGTCAGCCTCGACGAGGCCAACCACCTGCGCGCCGGCCTGGTCCCCGGCCAACCCTGTCCGGTGTGCGAGCAGACCGTGGACCAGCCTCCCGCGGTCGCGCCGGCGCCCGCGGTCGAGGCGGCGAGGGCGGCGTTCCAGGGCGCGCGGGAGCAGCACGCGGCGGCCGATGCAGCGGCGCGGCAGGGCGAGGCGGCGCTGGCCCGCCAGGAGGCCAGGCTGCTGGCCGCGCAGCAGGGCCTCGGCGAGCTGGAGGCGCGCTGCGCCGAGCTCCAGGCCGGCGTGGCGGCCGGCGAGACGGCGATCCGGCGCACCCTCGGCGCCCGCGCGCCCCGCGCCGGCGGCGATGTCGGAGTCAGCGGAGTCAGCGGAGCCAGTGGAGCAAGCGGAGCCGGCGGGGACGGCAGAGCCGGCGAGGCCATCGAAGCCTGGATCGAGCGCCAGCTCGCGGAGCTCGCGCGCAGCCGCAGGGCGAACGCCGAAGCGCTGGCGCGGCAGGCCGCGGCCGAGCGGGCACTGGAGAAGGCCGCGGCCGCCGAAGCCGCGGCGCGCGAGCGGCTCGGCGAGAAGGAGGCGGCGCGGCAGCGGCTGGAGGAGGAGCGCGCCGCCGGCCGCCAGCGGCTCGCCGCGTTGCAGGCCGAGATCCTCGCGGTCTCGCGGTCCGCCGACCCGGCCGCCGAGGCGGCGGCGCTCGAAGAGCAGATCCGCCGGATCGAAGCCGATCTCAAGCTGGCCGCCGACGAGGCGGCGGGGACGCACAACCGGCTGGCGGTGGCCGAGGAGGCGCGGCGCCTGACCGCCGAGGCCGCGCTGGCGGCCCTGGAGGAGGCCCGGCGGCGGGCCGAGGGCCGGGACGTGGAGATCGCGCGCGCCGGCTTCAAGAACGAGGCCGCCGTCCAGCAGGCCCGGCTCGACGAGGCCGTCGCCAGCCGGCTCAAGGAGCAGATTCAGCGGCACCTGCGGGAGAGCCACGCGGCCGAGGAGCGGCGCGCCGCGCTCGGCGCCGAGCTGGGGGCGGAGCGGGTGTCCGACCGGCAGCTGGCCGCGGCCGAGAGGCTGGCGGCGGAGCTGGGCGCCGCGGTGGACGCCGCGCTCGGCCGCGAGAAGCGGCTCGAGGAGCAGATCGGGCGCATGCGGGAGCGGCTCGAACGCTCGCAGGAGCTGCACGAGAAGCTGGGCGCGGAGGAGGCCTCCCTGGAGGTGCACGAGCTGCTGGCCGGCGACCTGCGCAGCGACCGCTTCCAGGCGTACCTGCTGCAGGAGGTGTTCACCGACCTGGTGCGCGGCGCCTCGGCGCGGCTGCTGACCCTGACCGGGGAGCGCTACTCGCTGCGCTTCCGCGACGACGAGATCCGGGTCGTCGACCACGACAATGCCGACGAGACGCGGATCAGCGACACCTTGAGCGGCGGCGAGACGTTCCTCACCTCGCTCGCCCTGGCCCTGGAGCTGAGCGACCAGGTGCAGCGCGCCGTCGGCGCGGTGAACCTCGACAGCCTGTTCATCGACGAGGGCTTCGGCACCCTCGACCCCGACACCCTGGCGCTGGTCTCCGAGACCCTGCAGAGCCTGCGGGTCGGCGGCCGGATGGTCGGCGTCATCACCCACATCCCGGAGCTGCGGGACGAGTTCGCCCAGCAGCTGATCGTGGTCAAGCACCAGGGCTTCTCGACCGTCGAGATGCGCGGGACCGAGGAGACGGCGTGAGCCGCAGGGGACGACCGCGGCCGAAAGCCACCGGGTGTCCAGCGGGGGCGCGCTCCGTAGTTGCCCATCGGCCGATGCCGGCCCCGAGCCACGAAGATGGGTGGGGGCGCCCCCTTCCCCCCCGGAGGGGTGGGAAGGGGGTTGGGGGGATACGGGGGGCGATCCGATCGACGCTGGTAAGTCGAGCGACTCACCTGAGCTCCGGCGGCGCTAACGTCCGAAACGGGCAGGCGGTCGCTTCCTAGTACGAGGTGATGGCGCGCACCGTCCAGGCCTCGCCGCCGAGGTCGATGGCGGAGCCGGTGGGCTGGTCGAGGAGGGCCTTTCCCAGGTCGGATTCGTAGGAGAGCACGTCCTCCTCGGGGCGGCTCTCCCAGGGGCCGAGGAGAGTGATGATGCGCTCCCGGCCGCCGGGGCCGGCGAGGTGGACCCGCGAGCCGATGCGGACGGCGGAGAGGTCGATGCCCTCGGTGACGATCGGCCGCACCCGCACCAGGGCGGAGTTGAGCTCGGCGGCGCGGGCGTTCAGGTACTCGTGGCGCTGGCGCGCCGACTTGTACTCGAAGTTCTCGCGCAGGTCGCCCATGGCGCGCGCCTCGGCGATGGCCTTGCGGTTGGCCGGGATCTCGACCGTCATCAGCTGGTGCAGCTCGGCCCGCTTGGCGTCGATCGACGCCGGCAGGGCATAGAGCGGCACCTCGGTCTCCTTGCGCAGCGAGCGGAAGCGCAGCTCGAGCGCGGTGAGCAGCTGCTCGCGCTGGTAGGGCTCGAGCGCCGCCGCGCGGCGCACCGCCTCCTCGGCCTGCGGCGCCTGCTCCTCGCTCAGGTGGGTGAGCAGGCGCGGCAGGGTGCCGCCCGACTCGGCGAGCGCCAGCAGGCGCACCCGGAACGGCGCGAACTCGTCGCCGCGGTTGAGGGCGGTGAGGATCTGCTGCAGCAGGCGCAGCGGGTTGCGCACCCGCAGGTCCTCGTCCACCGCGGCGCGCTCGGCCAGCCAGACGAAGGCCGAGGGGTTGCGGTGCGGCTGGGCCAGGAGGCTGTCGAGGAAGCGCTCCAGCTCGCGCGGCGCGCCCACGCCCAGGCCGCCCACCAGGGTATCGAGGGCGCGCGGATCGACCTCGCGGCCCAGGGCCTCGCGGTAGATCACCGGCCAGTCGGCGCGCCGCTCGCGGATCATCAGGTAGGCGCGCTCGCGCAGCAGGCGCTCTTCGATGCCGGTGAAGAGCCGTCCCAGGTCGCGGGCGGCCAGGAGGACGTCGGGCGACCAGGGCAGGCGCGCCAGATCCCCCGGCGCGCCGCCGCTCCGCTCCAACCCGAACCAGATCTCCCAGGCCAGGCCGGGATCGTTCTCCGCGACCTCGTGGCCGAGGGTTTCGAGGCTCGCCGCCATGCGGTCGCGCAGGCCGCGGTCGCGCGGCCCCTCGCGGCGCAGCAGCTCCAGCTGGCGGCGCGGCTCGGCGCGCTCGAACGCCCGCCACACGCTGTCCTGCGCGTCGCCGCTGGTCTCCGCCCAGGTGTAGGTCTGGCGGGCGCCGCCTCCGGCCGCCAGCACCTGGGGGTGCTTGCGCGCCGCGCTCCACCAGGAGGTCCACTGCGCCTCGCCGACGATGCCGGCCAGGGTCTCGCGGATCTCGCCGGCGGTCGCCGGGCGGTCGAGGCTCTGCAGGGTGACGCGCAGCAGCTCGGGCGGCGCCAGCGCCTTGAGCCCGGCCGGGTTCTCCAGCTTCCGCCGCAGCACGTGGTCGGGGGTGAGCGGGCGCAGCAGCTTCGCCGCCGCCTTGAAGCCCACCATCAGGCCGCGGTGGCGCTCGAAGTCGATCTTGAAGCTCTCCAGGCCGAGGTTGGCCTCGACCACCCGTCCGACGCCCTTGCCCTCCATCGCCACCACCGTGCCGACGTCGAAGGCGAGGAGGCTCTCCAGGCGCTCGACCTTCTCCCAGGTCTTGGGCAGGTCGTGGGTGGCGCGGTGCAGGCCGGCCGCCTCGGCCAGGCCCTTGAACGTCGAGCGGTCGCCGTAGAGCCGGGTGAGGGTGGCGACGATCGCCGGATGGAGCTTGTCGGGGGGGAGCAGGAGGTTGCCGGCGCGGTGCAGCAGGTCGAGGCGCTCCCGCCAACGGCCGTCACGCAGCTGCTCGTCGAGCATCTCCAGGAGCAGGCGGGCGGTCTTCTCCTCGCCGGTGCCGGCGAGGGCGCGGGCGACGCCGACGAAGTAGTCGAGGTCGGTCGGGTTCGACTCCAGGTGCGACAGCCAGTCGGTCTCGATCGAGCCGAGGTCGCCCTTGGCGAGCTGGGTTTGGGTGGTGCGGGAGATGGTCATTCGACCGTCGAAGATAACAGATCCGGCCGCGCCCGGCGGCGACGCGGGAGAGCGGAGCGGGAGCCGGGCGTGGTATGGTGCGGGCAGGAGACGCCTGCATGTCCGCTCCTGCCGCCGTTTGCTCCCGCAACCGCTGCAACCGTAGCCCGGCCGCCTCGCGCCCGCGGTCCACGCCGGCCAAGCGGCGCCTATGCGCCGCGCCTGATGAACGGCGCGTATGCGCCGCGCCTGATGGACGGCGCGTATGCGCCGCGCCTGACGGACGGCGTCTCTGCGCCGCGCCGGATGCACGGGCTGCATGCGCCGCGCCGGATCAGCGGTGCGCGTGCATCACCCCCGAAGGCCGCACAGGCCGCGGCGGCGCGCCGGGCGCCACGCTCGTCCTGACGGTCGCCATGGCCGTCCTTGGCGCCATCGGAGCGGCGGCCGCCGCCCGTGCCCAGCCGTTCGGCACGCCGGGGGCGTACCTCAACATCCCCGACAACCCCGGCTACGTGCAGGTGCCGAGCAGCCCGGCGCTCAACCCGGCGAAGGCCCTCACCATCGAGCTCTACGCCCAGCCGGCGTCCAGCGCGGGGACCATCACCTTCCTGGGCAAGGGATACAGGACCTCCTACTGGATCGGCAGCGTCGACGGCGTGCTGCAGAGCATCCTCGCCGGCACCGGCTCGGCGCGGTCGGGCGGCACGATCGTGCCCGACGCGAGCGGCGAGCCGTACCTGGTGCACGTCGCGGTGACCTACGACGGCGCGAGCCGCAGGCACTACATCGACGGCGAGCTGGTCGGCGTCTTTCCCGAGAGCGGGCCGCTGCCCGCGAGCGCCCTGCCGCTCTACCTGGGGAGCGACCCGCAGCTGACCGGCAGCTCGGGCGCCTCCATCTTCGAGGTGCGGCTGTGGAACGTCGCCCGCACCCAGGCGCAGATCCGCGCCACGATGACCGCGCCGATCGACGGCCCCATGCCTGGCCTGGTCGCGGTGTGGCACCTGGCCGGCAACGCCAGGGACCCGGCCGGCGGCCACGACGGCGACACCCCGCAGGGCTTCGCCCAATACGTGACGCTGCCCGCGGGCGCCCCCTGCGGCCTGCCGCAGAGCGACGCCTGCCTGCTGGGGAGCCGGTTCGATGTCGCGGCGGCCTACGAGGTCTTCTCGGCGCCGGCCGCCGACGGGCACCTCGACCTCGCCTCCTTCGGTCAGGCGAGCGTCCGCGGCCAGGACGACGGCTCCGCCGTGTTCTCCTTCTTCGGCCCCACCGACTGGGAGATCCTCGCCAAGATGCCCGCCGGCACCTGCGCGCTCGGCAACCGCTACTGGTTCTTCTCCGCCGCCACCACCAACGTGCACTACGCGATCGCGGCCTACGACCTCGCCACCGGCACAAGGAAGGTCTACTACAACTGGAGCGGTCCGCCGGCGCCGGCGGTCACCGACACCAGCGCCTTCGCCACCTGCCCATGAACCCTGCCGGCACGAGGACCGGCGCTCTCGCCGTCGCCGCCGCCGAGGCGCCTGGGAACGGGGCCGCTGCGGAGGGTGCCGCCGGGGCGGCTGGGAACGCGGCCGCCAGGACGGCCCGGCACGCGGCCGCCGGCGCGGCGCCGGAGGCCACCGCCGGGGCGGTTTGGGACGTGATCGAGGTCAGCGGCCTTCCGGGGCTGCCGGGCGGCGTGCTCGCCCTGCTCGCCGTGGCGAGCGGCGGCGAGCTGACCGGGCTGGGGCTGTTCCCGTCGTCGGCGGCGGCGGAGCGCGCGGCCGGCGGCGCGGACGAGCGCCACCCGGAGCGCGTCCCGGCGTGGCGGCCGGGG
>JASLEW010000414.1 GCA_030150965.1 Thermoanaerobaculia bacterium
GGCCCGCGCGGCTTCGGCCTCGGCGGCCTCGCCGGCGGCGCCGGCTTCGGACATCGCGCAGGAGAAGCGCGACGTGCGGCGCGACGAGGGCGAGTCGCCTCTGGAGCGCGAGTCCGACCGTGAGGCCGAGCGGCTGCGCAAGTTCTCGAGCCCCCTGGTGCGCAGCATCGCCGCCAAGGAGGGGGTGGACATCCAGCAGGTCGAGGGGTCCGGCGCGCACGGCCGGGTGACCAAGACCGACATCCTGAGCTTCCTCGACCAGCGCAAGACGGCGCCCGCCGCCGCCGCTCCCCCCGCTCCGACCTCGGCGCCCGCGCCTGCCGCTCCCGCCGCGGCCCCGGCTGCCGCGGCTCCCGCCGCGCGGCCGGCCGGCGGCTTCTCGGTGCCGGCCTACTTCGAGGGGGAGAACGTCGAGATCGAGCCGATGTCGAAGATCCGGCAGATCACCGCCGCCCACATGGTCTACTCCAAGGCCACCTCGGCGCACGTCACCACCATCTTCCATTTCGACATGTCGCGCGTCGCCCGCGCCCGCGCCCGCGCCAAGGACGGCTTCCTGAAGAAGGAGGGGACGAAGCTCACCTTCATGCCGTTCATCTTCAAGGCGGTGGTCAACGGCCTCAAGGCGCACCGCAAGGTCAACGCCGCGATCGACGGCACCAACATCGTCTACAAGAACGACATCAACCTGGGCATGGCGGTGGACCTCGGCCACGGCCTCATCGTGCCGGTCATCAAGCACGCCGACCTGCTCAACCTGGTGGGCCTGGCGAAGGCCGCCAACGACCTCGCCGACCGGGCGCGCAGCAAGAAGCTCAAGCCCGAGGAGGCGCAGGGCGGCACCTTCACCATCACCAACCCGGGCGTCTTCGGCAGCCTCTTCGGCACGCCGATCATCAACCAGCCGCAGGTGGCGATCCTGGGCGTCGGCGCGATCGAGAAGCGGCCGGTGGTGGTCGAGGACGAGGACGGCAACGACTCGCTGGCGATCAAGACCATGTGCTACTTCGGCATCACCTACGATCACCGCCTGGTGGACGGCGCCGACGCCGACCGCTTCATGAACGACCTCAAGAAGACGCTCGAGACCGACACCTGGACCGAGCTCGACCCCTACGTGTGAGCCGATGAGCGCCAACCCGGAGCAGGAGGAGCAGGAGCAGCTGGCGCGGCGGGTCGAGGGTGGCGACGGCGTGCTGGTGGTGCGCGGCAGCGCCACGCACCGCGACTGGAACGGCATCCGCTACAAGACCGGCCTGTCGGCCAAGAACGTCCCGGCGCGCGGGCTGTCGATGAACGTGGCGACGATCCCGCCCGGGGGCGTGGCCCACGCCCACGTCCACGTCGATTTCGAGGTGATGCTCTACATCCTCGCCGGGCGCGTGCGCCACGAGTACGGCCCCGGCCTCGCCAAGTCGATCGACAACGAGGCCGGCGACTTCATCTTCATCGAGCCCGGGGTGCCGCACGAGGTGTTCAACCTGAGCGACACCGAGCCGGTGATCGCGGTCGTCGCGCGCTCCGACGCCAGCGAGTGGGAGAACATCATCCCCTACGACCGCAACGCGCCGCGAGAGCCCGGCTAGACCAAGGTGGTGCTGCTCGCGCGTTGACCTTCGATCCTCGGTCCCGCCTCGAGCAGAAGGGGCGCCGCCCCGCCCTGGTCATCAGCAACGACGCCTTCAACCGTCGAACCGGCCTCGCCATCGTGTGCCCGGTGACCAACCGGCAGCGGGACGTACCTTTCCACGTCGCCCTGCCAGCCGAAGGCCAGGTCAGCGGCTTCGTGATGGTCGAGCAGGTCAAGGCCATCGACTTCCAGGCACGCCAGGCAAAACGGATCGACAAGGCGCCCAAGGCCCTGCTCCAAGAGGTTCTGAGCATTCTCGACGCCTGTATTTACTGATACTGAGGACCCGCGTGCCCGGTCAGCCGGCAGGATCCGCCTTGCCCGGCCCGACGTGGGTCAGGGGTGTGCTGCGGGCGTCACCAGGGAGAGCGCCTTCTCCAGCACCTCGTCGCGGCCGGCGGCCAGGCCCTGCCGGGTGGGGGCGGCCGGGACGGTGGGCTGCACCGGGATGCCGGCCGCGGCGGCGCCTCCCTGGGGGAGCGTGGCGGTCCAGACGAGGGTGAGGCCGCCGGGGAGGGGGGCGCTGTCCAGGGTGCCGGTGGCGCCGCCGGTGGGCTCGCCGACGATGGGGCCGAGATGGAGGGCGGCGACGGTGGCGAGGAAGCTCTCGGCGGGGCCGGTGTCGCGGACGCTGGCGAGGAACGCCAGGCGCGCCTGGATCCGCGGCTGGGCCGGCGCCACCGGCGCGGCGGCGGGAGAGTAGGTGACCGCCGTGCGGTCGGGAGCCCCCCAGTGCGGGATCAGCTCGCGCCGCGTCTCGGCCGGCGCGGCGATGAGGTGGGCGAGCAGCAGGTCGGTCGAGCGCACGTAGCCGCGCAGATCGAAGACGATGCCGGCGGCGCCGGCGAGGCGCGGCAGGGCGGCGGCGAGCTCGCGGTCAGGCAGGCGGGAGAGGTCCACCACCAGCACGCCCGGGCTCGCCTCGTGGATGGCGTCGGGCAGGGAGGTCATCGCCGGCAGCCGCGACGGTGGCAGGCTGTGCGTCAGGGTCACCTCGCGCCGGACCGTCGAGATTGCCGGCGCCGCCGCCGTACCCCTGGGGCCGGCCGAGGGTTCCTCGATGGTCAGGGTGACGGCCTGGCCCGCGGCGCCGAGACCCAGGCGGGAGAGCGCGCGCCAGCGGCGCAGGCGCGGCGTCGCCGCCGCCGTCTCGGCCTCGGCGGCGCGCAGCAGCGCCTCCACGTCCCGGCCGCCGAGGCGCAGCACCACGGCGCCCGGGCGGACCGCGGAGGGCCCCGGCGCGGCCGGCGGCCCGGCTCCCTTCTCCGCCGTGACGCCGGCGCCCTTCCCCTCCGTGGCTCCGCCCCCGGCAAC
>JASLEW010000415.1 GCA_030150965.1 Thermoanaerobaculia bacterium
ATCTCGTAGAACAGCTGGCCGCCGAACTGGAAGTTGAAGCGCTGCTGATCGATCGAGAACGAGCCGGCGCCGACGATGTAGATGCCGTTGTCGACGCCCTTGATCATCTCCTCGGGGGTGAGCCGCTCCTTGCCCGGCGCGAGCGACACGTTGGGCATGCGCTGGAACTGCACCGATGCCCAGTTGTCGGCGTAGCAGCAGCCCTGCGATTCCTTCTCGCCGATGATGTGCACCTGGTCGCGGATCGCCTGGTAGTTGACCAGGATGCCGTTCTTGATCAGGTCCCAGCGCCCGGTCTTGACCCCCTCGTCGTCGTAGCCCACGGCGCCGAGCGAGCCGGGCTGCACCTTGTCGGCGAAGATGTTGACCGCCGGCGACCCGTACTTGAAGGACTTGGAGCGCCACTTGTCGAGCGTCGCGAAGCTGGTGCCGGCGTAGTTGGCCTCGTAGCCGAGCACGCGGTCGAGCTCGGTGGCGTGCCCCACCGACTCGTGGATGGTCAGGTAGGTGTGGGTGGGGTCGAGCACCAGGTCGTACTTGCCCGGCTTCACCGCCTCGGCGGCGTGCATCGCCTTGGCCTGCTGCGCCGCGGCCACCACGTCTTCCATCATGTCGTAGCTGTCCTTGTAGCGCGTGGTGACGCCGGCGATCTTGTCCTCGCGCCGCGCGTCGAGGTACTCCCAGCCCATGCCGACCGGCGCCGACAGCGCGGCGCGCGTCTTGAACTTGCCCGTCTTGGGATCCACCACGGTGACGAAGAAGTTGGGCCACAGCCGGTGCACGTCCTGATCGATGTACGAGCCGTCGGTCGAGGCGAAGTACTTCTGCTCGTTGACCAGGAACAGGAAGGAGTTGACGAAGCTGGCGCCGTTCCTCTGCCCCGCGGCGTTGGCGGCGAGCAGCAGGTCCACCTTCTCCTTGAGCGGCACGTCGAAGGCGCTCTTCCTGATCGGCGTGCGCCACGACACCTCGCCGGCCGGCGTCACCGGCGCCAGCTGCACCGGCTCGCTCTGCAAGCGGGCGTTGGCCTTGGCGATCGCCACCGCCTGCTCGGCGGCCCTGGCGATCTCGTCGGGCGTCACCAGCGAGGACGCCGCGAAGCCCCAGGTCCCGCCGGCGAGGACGCGGATGCCGAAGCCGTAGGACTCGGTGTTGACCACGTTCTCCAGCTTGTCCTCGCGGGTGATGACGAACTGGTTGAGATAGCGGCCGATGCGCACGTCGGCGTAGGTGGCGCCGCGGGAGCGCGCGGCCTCGAGCGCCGCGTCGGCCAGCCGCTTCTTGTCGGCGCTGGGGATCGGCGTGGTGGCGCCCAGCAATTGGCGCGGGCCCCCCAGCACCGGGACCATCAGCGTCCCCATCCCGATTCCGCTCAGTTTCAAGAATGTTCTGCGGTCCAAGCTGCCTCCTCCGAAGCTCCCGTCCGTTCGCGGATCAATACGCCGGAAGGGCACCCAAGGTTGCAGCGGCGGGTGCGGGAGGCGCCGGCGGAAAAGCTCGGCATCCCACTGGTCGGCTTCGACCGCCGGCAGCTCGAACGCGGCGGCCGGCTGATCCAGGCTCAGGCTCCGTCCTTGCGGACGGCGAGCTGAACGGCCCGCGGCGCGGCCTCAGCGCCGGGCGGCCCGCTCCTCCGCCTCTCCCAGGCGCCGCTCCAGGAAACGCCGCTCGGCCGGGTTGGCGGCGAGCGCCAGGGCGCGCCGGTAGGCCGCCGCCGCCTCGGGCCAGCGCTCCAGGCGGCGCAGCAGGTCGGCGCGGGCGGCCGGCAGCAGGTGATAGCCGGCCAGCGCCTCGCCGGCCTCCAGCCGGTCGAGCAGCGCCAGGCCGGCGGCCGGCCCCTCGGCCTGGGCGACGGCCACCGCGCGGTTGAGCTCCACCACCGGCGAGGGCTGGACCGCGGCGAGCAGGCCGTAGAGCGCCGCGATCTGCCGCCAGTCGGTGTCGGCGGCCGTGGGCGCCGCGGCGTGGCAGGCGGCGATGGCCGCCTGCAGGGTGTAGGGGCCCGGTCCGCCGGCGGGCCGGGCGGCGAGGGCCGCCCCCACCAGCGCGAGCCCCTCCTCGATCTCCGCCCGCACCCAGCGGCCCCGCTCCTGCGCCTCGAGCAGCACGATCTCGCCGGCCGCATCGACCCGCGCGTCGCGGCGCGCGTGATGCAGGAGCATCAGCGCCAGCAGCCCCCGGGCCTCGGCCTCCTGCGGCAGCAGCGCCACCACCAGCCGCGCCAGGCGGATCGCCTCCGCCGCCAGGTCGGCGCGCACCAGCTGCGGCCCGGCGGTCGCGGCGTAGCCCTCGTTGAACACCAGGTAGACGGCGCAGAGCACCGCCCCGAGGCGCTCCGGCAGGTGCTCCGGGTCCGGCACGCGGTAGGGGATGCCGGCCTGGCGGATCTTGCGCTTGGCGCGCACCAGGCGCTGCGCCAGGGTGGGCACCGGCACCAGGAAGGCGCGCGCGATCTCCTCGGTCGACAGGCCGCACAGGGTGTGCAGGGTGAGCGCCACCTGGGCGTCGGCGGCCAGCGCCGGGTGGCAGCAGGTGAAGATGAGGCGCAGCCGGTCGTCGCCGGCCTCCAGGTCGCCGTCGCGTTCGAGGAGGCCGCCGAGGTCCGGGGGCGCGGCGGCCGGCGTGCCGTGCGCCATCTCCTCCACCTTGGCGGCGAGGCTGGAGCGCCGCCGCAGGCGGTCCACCGCCTTGTGGCGGGCAGTGGTCACCAGCCAGGCCAGGGGATTGGCCGGCACGCCGTCGCGCCGCCAGACGGTCAGGGCGGCCACCCATGCCTCCTGCAGCGCCTCCTCGGCGAGATCGATGTCGGCGCCGAGCACGCGGATCAGCGTGGCGAGCGCGCGCACCGAGACCTCGCGGTAGCGCTCGGCGATGGCGCGGTCGATGGCGTCGCCGGCGGAGCCGGCCGGCTCCGGCTCCTCGGTGACCGCCGCGGGAGTGGTGCCGTCGTGTTCGAGTGTGCCCGCCATCCCCTGGTACCGCCCTGTGGGAGGCAGTATTCCACAGGGCGGCCGGGGCGGCCCAGGCGCCGCCGGCGGCGGCCGGGGCTCCGGGCCCCCCGGTCCAGGGGCTCAGGGGCAGCCGGGGAGGCTCAGGGGCCGGTGGGGCGGTTGCTCATCGACTGGATGGGGCGCACCTCGATCGAGCCCATGCGGGCACCCGGGATGCGCGCGGCGACGCCGATCGCGTCGTCGAGGTCGCGGGCCTCGACCAGGTAGTAGCCGCCGAGCTGCTCCCGCGTTTCAGCGAAGGGGCCGTCGGTGGTCATCGTCTGGCCGTCGCGCACCCGCACCGTGGTCGCGGTCGCCACCGGCTGGAGGGGGTTGCCGCCAAGGTAGTGGCCGCTCTGGCGGATGGACTCGGTGAAGGCGAAGTAGTCCCGCATCATCTGCCCCTTCTCGTCCTCCGACATGGCGGCCCAGTCGCTCTCGCGGTCATAGATCAGCAGCAGGTATTGCATGGTCCGTGTCTCCAGAGGTTGCCGGGAGCTGCCTCCCGCGGCGGCCCGGATCGGCCGCCACTCTCTAGTCGAACGGCGAGCAGCGGAATCGACAGCCCCCGGCTGCCCGGTGCAGGAGACCGCCATGGGGAGAGGCACGGGGAGAGGCCCTGAGGCCCCGCCGGCACCGCCGGCAGCCGCCACTTGCATCCTTTGCCTGCATTGCCTACACTTTCTGCATGCAATATACCCTTCGCGATATCCCACCGCTTCTGGACTCGGAGCTTCGACGCCGAGCGAGAGCCGAAGGCAAGAGCCTCAACGCGGTCGCCGTCGATGCCCTGATCCGGGGTGTGGGGCTGGGCGCGGCGTCGGTGCGCCGTCGCGATCTGAGCGACGTCGCCGGCACCTGGCAGGAGGACCGGGACTTCGACGCCGCGATCGACGACCAGGACCGGATCGACGAGGGGCTCTGGCGGTGAGGCTCGCTCTCGACACCAACCGCTACACCGACATGTGCCGCGGCGTACCGGAGGTGGTCGGCCTGATGGAGCAGGCCGAGGCGGTGTTTCTGCCCTTCGTGGTGCTCGGCGAGCTGCGCGCCGGATTCGCGGTGGGAGCGCGCGGCGCCGAGAACGAGGGGCTGCTGCACCGCTTCCTGATGAAGCCCGGCGTCGGCATGCTGTTCGCCGACGAGCGCACCACCCGCCAGTATGCGGCGGTCTTCCGCCAGCTGCGAGCGCAGGGCACCCCCATCCCGACCAACGACCTGTGGATCGCCGCTCTGGTGCTCCAGCACGACCTGGCGCTCTGCGCCCGCGACCGGCACTTCGATCATCTCCCTCAGATCGTCCGGGTGTAGGCCGCCGGCTGTCTCCCTCGCTGTACCTCGCGCACCTATCTAGTGGGTGGGCCGGGTGGCACGGCCTGCCCGGCCCGGCGAGAGGGCGCGGACATCTCGCGCTCGCGCCGCACGCAACGACCTTTCCGAGGGTTCCGTGACACCTAGCAGCAAGGATCGAGCACCGTCCCTGCTGACGGACGAGTCGCCGTCGGCCGTCCCGGCGCGGGTGGAGGCGCTGGAAGCGCTTCCATCCGCGCTCTCCACCGAAGCCCTGCGGCTGAGCGAGCTGCTCGGCCTGCCCATCGAGCTCCTGCCGGTGCCCATGGAAGGGACGCGCCGCGGGCTGCGCGACTACACGCTGCAGCTCAACCGGGTGATCGCGGGAGAGGTCGCCCATCCCCGCCTGTGGGAGCTGGTGGCGCGGCATCTGCCCGCCGCCGGCCTGGACGGGGCGCGGCGGGCGTTCACCGCGCGCTTCGAGCCGCTGTGGAGCCGCGACGAGCTGGCCGGCGGGCTCGCCGGGGACCCGGCCCTCCTCGGAAGCGAATGGCGGCGTCGCCTGCACGCCCATCCCCGCGCCGCGGCGCTCGGCCGCGTGCTCGCCACCGAGGAGCTGGAGGCGGTGTGGGAGGGCCTCTCGGTCGGCGACTTCGACCTCGGCGGCCGCGGCGGCGACTACACCGCCGGCATGGAGTATTTCCAGGCGGCGCGGTGGTTCGGCATCGAGACGCTCCTCGGGCTGTTCGGCATGCTCGACCCGGGCGCCGGGGGCGTGCTGCTGGACGTGCTCGGCGGCGACGGCTACATCCTGCGCATCCTGGCGGCCAGCCGGGCGCTGCGCGCCAGGCCGCTGCTGGTCGTGTCCGTCGCGCCCGGCGTGCTCGACACGATCGGGGCCGGGGGCGCGGCGACGGCGGCACCGGCCGAATGGCTGGCGCTGCTCGTGGCGGGCCTTCCCGGAGCTCCCCGGGCGCGGCTGGTCGCCGCGGGCGCCGGCGGCCTGACCGCCGGTGCGGCGTTCACGCCGTCGGCCGAGGAGCTGGGCCTGCTGCGCTCCGAGCGCGCCGTGGCCTGGCTGACCCCCGCGCGGCCGGTCACCGGCCTGGCGGCCCTGGCGGAGGCGGTGGGCGAGGCCGCGGCAGGGGCGGCGCCGGGCGGGCCGCCGCTCGTGGTCACCAACGACATCGCGCCGCACATGTTCCGCTCCTCCGGCCTGTGGGGCGTCCCGACGCGCGAGGATGCGCGCCGCCTGTCGCGCACCTTCCGTCCGGCGTCCTTCGACGGCGTGCTCTTCGCCTACGGCACGCACCACGTGGCGGAGCTCGAAGCGGCGATCCGCCAGTCGGTGGCGATCCTGCGTCCGGGCGGGCGCCTGGTGGTGCACGACTTCCTCGACGAGGGGCAGGTGGGGCGCTGGTTCCACGAGGTGGTGGACCGGCACAGCCGCACCGGCCACGACTTCCTCCACTACGGGCTCATCCAGCTCGCCGTCTACGCCTACATGGCCGGCTGCTGCGACGTGCGCCTGCACGAGATGCGCGACCCGTTTCTCTTCGCCGCCGACGGCGGCGGCACGGCCGGTGCCCACGCCGCCCGCGATGCCCAGGAGGTGGCGTGCACCTACCTGCTCGGCATGTACGGCATGGCCCAGAGCTTCGACGGCCGCCGCGACCGCTTCGTCGCCGCGGTGCGGGACATCCTCAGCTACCCGGAGAGCGGCGACGAGCCGCTCTTCGCCCCGGACCTGGTGTACGTGCCACGCCGCGCCACGGTGCTCAGCGCCCGCCGCCCGGGAGGCCCGGACGGCCTCACCGCGGGAGATCTCACGCTGATACGCCGCCTGAGCGGACTCCTCGGCGGCGATCCCCGGGCCGTGCTCGCCGGACCGCGGCTGCCGGAGCGCGTCGCCGCCAGCTGGCTGCGCCCGGACGGCTCGCGCTGGGGCCTGTCCGCCGACGAGCAGCGGCGGTGGCTCGCCTGGGCCGAACCGCGGCTGGCCGGCTGAGCGCCGGGCCGGCAGCCGGGAGGCGGTTGCGCCCGGCAGCGAGCTGCCGCTCAGCTCGACCAAGCTGTCAAGAGAAGCTCCGCTCGGCGCCGCGCACGGGAGACCCTGCCGCCCGAGCCGCGGATCGGCCGTCCGGTGGTCACCGTACCCCCGCCTGGTGCCCGGCGGGGGCGGGCTCGGCCGCTGCCGGGGCGTGACCGTCCCGTGCCCGCGGCGGCGGCAGGAAGCCGCTCGCCATGAAGTGGCGCAGGTAGACCAGGAGCAGGCGGCGGTCGGCGGGAGGGCAGGCGATCCCGGAGCCGGCGAGCCCGGCGGCCGTGTTGGCCGCGTCGTACCGCGGGCCTCCCGCCGGCCGGCTCGCGGTGTCCGCAGTCGGCGCGGTCGGCGTCTCCGGCTCCTGCCGGCGCAGCAGGGGGAAGAAAGGAGCCATCGCGTTCTCCGGCGAGCTGCGCACCGCCGCCGTGAGCGCCCGCTCCCACTCGCGCACCGGCAGGAACCGCACCGCGTAGCCGAGCTCCCGGGCGAGGAGGAAGACCTCGCGCCAGGAGATCGGCGCCGGGTTGAGGTGATGGAAGGCGTGCCCGAGGCTCTCCCGCCGCAGCGCCAGGTGCACGATGGCGCGCGCCAGGTAGTCGACCGGCACCGGGTCGAAGGGGAGGTCCAGGTCGGGCGCCAGCCCCATCTGCAGGCTCGCCTTGAGGAAGCTCCACACCAGGTCCCGCGGGTTGGCGATGCCGCTCCGGCTGTCGCCCGAGATGGCGCCCGGACGGTGGACGGTCACCGGCAGGCCGCGCTCCCGCGCGGCGGCGACCAGCCGTTCCGCCACCCACTTGCTCTGCGGGTAGCCGCCGGCCAGGGCGCCGGGAAGCTCCAGGGCGCCGTCCTCGCGCCGCGGACCGCCGTCCTCCACCCCGCCGCCGGTGAGACCGGCGCCGCTGCTCCCGGCAGTCATGCCACCCCCGCCCTTCCCATCACTCCCGCCAGCTCCGCCGCTCCCGCCGGTCCCGCCGGCCCCTCCGAAGACCGCCAGGGTCGAGATGAAGTGCAGCGGCTTGGCCGGACCCAGCGCCGCGAGCCGCAGCGCCTCGCTCGTGCCGGCGACGTTGGCCGCGCGCAGCGCCGCGTAGGGGTAGGTGAAGTTGACCCAGGCGCCGCAGTGCACGACCGCGTCGAGGAGCTCGCCCAGCTCGGCGAAGCGCTCCCGCGGCAGCTGCCAACCGGGGACCGCCAGATCGCCGGGGAGGGGCACGATGCGCTCCAGGTGCTCCGCCGGCAGCGCCAGGCCATGGCGTTCCAGGCTGTCGCGGAGGCGCGCCGCCGCCGCCGCGCCGTCCGCGGCACGCACCAGGCAGTGCACCCGCGCCCCGGTCTGCGCCAGGAGCTCGCGCAGCAGGAAGGCGCCGAGGAAGCCGCTCGCCCCGGTCAGCAGGATCTCCCGCGGCTCCCTCTGGCGCTCCGCCGGCAGCGCCGTCGCCGGCCGGATGGCCGGATCGAGGACGGCCTCGGCGCGCAGGTCGGGAGCCGCGGCGGCAGGAGCAGCGTAAACCCCGGCCGGATGGGCGCCGGCCGCGCCACCGGACGGATGGGCGCCGGCCGAGGCAGCGCCCGGATGGGAGCCAGCCGCACCGGCTGGATGGGCACTGAGGACGTCCCCGAGGTGGTCAGAAGCGGCGGCATTCCGCGCCGCCGCGCCGCCCTCCGCCGGCAGCTGCCCGATCGCGGCGGCGAGGTCGGCCACCGTCGGTGCGGCGAGCAGGCGCGCAATGGGCACCTCGACGCCGAATGCCTGTTCGAGGCGGAGCAGCAGCTGCGCGGCGAGCAGCGAGTTGCCGCCCAGCTCGAAGAAGCTGTCGAAGACGCCGACCGGCGCCACGCCCAGGAAGCCCTGCCAGAGGCCGGCGAGCCGGGCCTCGGCCGGCGTGCGCGGCGCCGTGTAGGCGGTGCGCAGGTCGGGGCGGGAATGCGGCCCGGTCCCGGGGTCGAAGGCAGCCCTCGTCCCCTCGTCCTGCACCAACCCGGCGCCCGCGGCGCTGCCGCCTGCGGAGTCCGGCGCCGGCCGGGCGCCCTCGCGCCGTGACGCACCGGCGCCCTGCGGCGGCAATCCAGCCTCCGGCGGCTGGCCGGCGCCAGGCGGCGGGCCGGCGCCGCGCCCCACGTCCCCTGCACCGTCGGCCGCCGCCACAAGCCCGCCCGCCGAGCCCGCGGCGCCGCCGGCCGCCGCCGTAAGCCCATCCTTCGACTCGCCAGCGCCGCCGGCCGCCGCCGGCGGCCCGACCGAGCCCAGGACGCGGCCGGCGTCAGGCTCCTGCGCCGGGCGGGGATCGGGCTCCACCCAGTGGCGCTGGCGCTGGAAGGGGTAGGTGGGGAGCTCGACGCGCCGCCGCACCTCGCCGCGGTGCACCCCCTCCCAATCGATCTCCACCCCGGCCAGCCAGAGACGTCCGATGGCGCCGGCGATCCAGGCGGTGTCGGGCAGGGGATCGTAGGCCGGCGGCAGCGACGCCACCGCCACCCGGTCGGGCCCGCCGTCCGCCTGTTGCAGGGCGAGCGTCGCCAGCCCCTGGCCGGGACCGACCTCCAGGAGCACCGGCGGCGGGTCGCGCCAAAGCTCGCGCAGCCCGGCGGCGAACCGCACGGTGCCGCACAGGTGGCGCACCCAGTGGGCGGGGTCCACGGCCTCGGCCGCGGTCACCCAGGTGCCGGTCACGTTGGTGACGTAGGGGATCGCGGGCGGCCGCAGCCTCACCCGCCGCAGCAGCGCAGCGAACGCGGCGCCCGCCGGCTCCATCAGGCGCGAATGGAAGGCGCGGGAGGTGGGCAGGCGGCGGCTGGGGACGCCCTCCGCCCGCAGCCGCTCCGCCAGCTCCTCGACGGCCGCGGCCTCGCCGGCGGCGACGCTCATCTCCGGGCCGTTGACCGCGGCCAGCGACAGCCGCTCGCCGAGCCGTCCCTGCAACCGCTCGGCGGCCAGGGGCACGGCGAGCATGGCCCCGGGCGGCAGGGTGTCGAGCAGGCGCGCCCGCTCGGCCACCAGCAGCAGCGCATCCTCCAGCGTCAGCACCCCGGCCAGGCAGGCCGCCACGTACTCGCCCAGGCTGTAGCCGAGCAGCGCGGCGGGCCGCACGCCCCAGGACTCCCAGAGGCGCGCCAGCGCATAGCCCACCGTGAACACCGCCGGCTGGAGGACCGCCGTGCGGTCGAGGAGCTGTGTGCCCGGCGCTCCGTCGCCCGCGCCGGCGGCCGGCTGGTGTCCACCGCCGGCTTGCGCCGGCCCGGGGCCGCGCCGGGGGTCGAGGCCGCGATGGCCGAGGCCGGGCGCGCCGCGGCCCAGCATCCGCCGGAGGTCGGGGCCGCTCCGCTCGCCCGGCGGCTCCGCGATGGCAGCGTCCGCCGGTGCCGGTCCGGCAATGCCCGCCAGCGTCTCCGCGGCTGCGGCGGGCACCGCGGGCACCGCGGGCGCTCCCACCCGCTCCGCCGCGAGGGTGCCCGGCGCAGCGACCACCGGCGCCTCCGGCGGGAAGAGGGCCTGCCGCACGTCGAGCCCGAGGAGCGGCTCCAGAACCGCGGCGCAGCGGTCGATCGCGTCGCGGAAGACCGGCTCCTGCGCGTAGAGCCCGCGCGCCATGCCGGGGTGGTGGTCGCCGACGCCGGAGAGCAGCATCGCCACCGGCCGGCCGGCGACGGCGCGGCTGGCGCTCAGCAGCCGCCGCCCGTCGCGTCCGGCCAGCGCCGCCGCGGCCTCGGACACCGAGCCGCAGACCAGCACCCGGCGGTGCCGCAGCTGGCGGCGGCCGGTCTGCGCCGACCAGGCGACGTCCGCCAGCGCCTGCTCCGGGTGCTCCCGCAGGTGCGCCGCCATCCGGTCGGTGACCTCCTCCAGCGCCGGGGCGCTGGCCGCCGACAGGACCAGCACTTGCCAGGGCCGCGCCGGCGCCGCGCCGGCTGCCGGCGGCCAGCCCACCCCCGCGGCGCTGTCCGCACGGCCCGCGGCGCTCGCCGCGGCGTCAACGTCCGTTCCGGAATCCCCGTCCGCCTCTGC
>JASLEW010000174.1 GCA_030150965.1 Thermoanaerobaculia bacterium
CTCGCCGCCACGGTCGCGGCCCGGCGCCCGGCCGGCGCCCCCGCCACCGCCCGGCCGCCGATCGGGCCGCTTCCCAGGCCGTCGGGGGCCGCGGCCGAGCTGCCGCTGTCGTTCGCCCAGCAGCGGCTGTGGTTCATCGAGCAGATGGAGGTGGGGGCGCTCTACAACGTGCCGCTCGCGCTGCGCGTCGAGGGCGGCCTCGCGGTCGCGGTGCTGGCGCGGGCGCTCGGCGAGGTGGCGCGGCGCCACGAGGTGCTGCGCTCGGTCTTCCCGCTCGACGGCACGGCGCGCCAGGTGGTCCTGCCGCCGGCCGGAGTGCCGCTCCCCATGATCGACCTGACGGCCCTACCCCAGGCGCTGCGCGGCCGGCTGGCGGCGGGCCTGGCGAGGGCGGAGGCGCGGCGCCCGTTCGCTCTCGCCCGCGGGCCGGTGCTGCGGGCGACGCTCTGGCGGCTGGGCGGCGAGGAGCACGTGCTGCTCGTCGCCATGCATCACATCGTCAGCGACGGCTGGTCGCTGGGGGTGATGCTGCGCGAGGTGACGGCGCTCTATACCGCGTTTGCCGCCGGCCGGCCGTCGCCGCTCCCCGCGCTGGCGGTGCAGTACGGCGACTTCGCCGCCTGGCAGCGGCGCTGGCTCTCCGGCGAGGCGCTGGAGGCGGAGCTCGGTCACTGGCGGCAGCGGCTCTCCGGGGCGCCGCCGGTGCTGGAGCTGCCCGCCGACCGGGCGCGTCCGGCGGTGCAGAGCTTCCGCGGCGGCGTCCGCCCGTACAGGCTCGCGCCGGAGATCACGGCTGCCCTCGCCGCCCTCTCGCAACGGCAGGGGACGACCCTCTTCATGACGCTGATCGCCGGGCTGTCGGTGGTGTTGGCGCGCCTGTCGGGCCAGACCGACCTCACCATGGGCACGGTGGTGGCCGGCCGCCATCACCTGGCGACCGAGAGCCTGATCGGGTTCTTCGTCAACACCCTGGTGCTGCGGCCCGACCTCGGCGGCGCGCCGCGGTTCACCGAGCTCATGGCGCGGGTGCGCCAGGAGACGCTCGACGCCCATGCGCATCAGGACCTGCCGTTCGAGAAGCTGGTCGAGGACCTGGCGCCGGAGCGCAGCCTGGCCTACTCGCCGCTGTTCCAGGTGATGTTCGCCTGGCAGAACCTGGTGGTGGGCGAGCTCGCCGCGCCGGGCCTGCGCATGTCCCCGGTGGAGATCCCGGACGAGGTGGCGAAGTTCGACCTCAACGTGCAGCTGCGCGAGGGCGGCGCCGGCGCCGGTATCGTCGGCGAGATCAACTTCGCCCGCGACCTCTTCGATGCGCCGACGGTCGACCGCCTGGCGGCGGCCTTCTCGGTCCTGCTGACGGCGGCGGCGGCGGTGCCGGAGGCCGCCATCGCGGCGCTGCCGCTGCTCGCCTCCGCCGAGCGCCACCAGCTGCTGCACGAGTGGAACGACACGCGCGGCAGCTCCGCGGCCGACGGCGCCGCCGCCCTGCTGCATCAGCTCTTCGAGGCGCGCGCCGACCGCCAGCCCGCGGCCCTGGCGGCGCTCTGCGAGGACCGCACGCTCACCTACGGCGAGCTCGAGACGCGGGCCAACCGCCTGGCCAACCTGCTGCGCCGGCTGGGCGCCGGACCGGCGGCGCCGGTGGCGATCTGGATGGAGCGCTCGCTCGACATGATCGCCGGCCTCCTGGCGGTGGCCAAGGCCGGCGCCGCCTACCTGCCGATCGACGCCGGCTGGCCGGCGGACCGCGCCCGCGCGGTGCTCGCCGGCAGCGACGCGGGCATCGTGGTGACGCGCCGCTCCCACCTCCCCGCCGTGCAGCGTCTGCAATGGCAGCTGCCGCGCCTGGCCGACGCCGTGTGCCTCGACGTCGAGGAGCCGCAGCCGCCGCCCGAGGCGCTGGACCCCGCGGTCACCCGCGAGCTGTGGGACCAGGTCGCCGAGCGGGCGGTCGATTGGGTGACGGCGGCGGGCTTCTACAGCAGCTACACCGGCGAGCCGTTCACCGCCGCCGAGGTGCTGGAGTACCGCGACCGGGTCCTGGCGCTCGCCGCGCCCTGGCTCACGCCCGCCAGCCGGGTGCTCGAGATCGGCTGCGGCTCCGGCCTGATCCTCTGGGAGGCGGCGCCGCGGGTGGCGGCCTACGTCGGCCTCGATCCCTCGGCCCGCACCCAGGAGCGCAACCGCCGGCGCGCGGTGAGCGAGGGGCGCTGGAACGTCGAGCTGGCGACCGGTTTCGCTCACGAGATCGACCGGCTGACGTCCGCCGCCGCCGCCGATGCCGCAAGCGGCGTCCACGCCGCGAGCGCCGACCTTGCCGGCGCCGATCCCGCCGGCGGCGTCCAGGCCGCCAGCGCCGACCCTGCCGGCGGCGCCAGCGGCGCCGAGGCCACAGGCTATTCAGGTGACGCCGGCGCCGCCGCCGGCGACGCCAGCGGCGCCCGAGCTGCCAGCTGCGCCGGCGACGCCGGCACCTTCGACCTGGTGATCCTCGCCAGCACGGTGCAGTTCTTCCCCGGCTTCGTCTACCTCGAGCGGGTGATCGAGCAGGCCTTCGCCCGCCTGGCGCCGGGCGGCGCGGTGGTGATCGCCGACGTGGTGGACCCGCGGCGGAGCGAGGAGCTGCGGCGCTCGCTCGCCGAGTGGGCCGACGCCCATCCCGACTCCGCCGCGGCGCGGGCGCGCCACCGCGCGGGCGAGGCGGCCGAGCCGCTCGCCGTCGATCCCGCCTTCTTCGCCGACCTCGCCGCGGTCCTGCCGGCGGCGGAGGCGCGCATCGACCGGCGCGAGCAGGGCTTCGCCAACGAGCTGCGCTTCCGCTACGACGTGGTGCTGCGCAAGGCGCCGGCC
>JASLEW010000520.1 GCA_030150965.1 Thermoanaerobaculia bacterium
GCCAGGGCGAGGAGCTCGGCGCGCTGGGCGGGCGGGGCGGCGCTCCCGCCCAACGCCTGCCTGCACGAGCTGTTCGCGGCGCAGGCGGCGCGCCGCCCGCAGGCGCCCGCGGTGACCGACGCCGGCCGCACCGTCACCTACCGCGAGCTCGACCGGCGCGCCAACGCCCTCGCCTGGCGGCTGCGCGCGCTGGGGGTGGGCCCCGAGGTGCCGGTCGCCCTCCACCTGGAGCGGGGCGCCGGGCAGCTGGCCGCGATCCTCGGCGTCCTCAAGGCGGGCGGCCTGTACGTGCCCCTGGAGACCAACCTCCCCGCCGACCGCCTGGCCTACGTGCTCGCCGACAGCGGCGCCCGCGTGCTGGTCCACGACGGCGCCGGGCTGCCGGAGATCCCGGAGGCCGCCCTGCCGCGGGTGGCCCTCCCGGGGCAGGCGGCGGACGGCGGGGCGGCGGGGGAGCCGGCGGGCGCGGGGGCGGGGGCGGAAGCGGAGGAGCGCGCGGACGCGCCGCCGGTCGCGGTCGATCCGGACAACGCCGCCTACGCCATCTACACCTCCGGCTCGACCGGCCGGCCCAAGGGGGTGGTGGTCAGCCACGCCAGCGTCCATCGGCTGCTCACCTCGACCGCGGCCGACTACGGCTTCAGCGAGCGCGACGTCTGGACACTCTTCCACTCCTACGCCTTCGACTTCTCGGTGTGGGAGATCTGGGGGGCGCTCGCCCTGGGCGGCCGGCTGGTGGTCGTGCCGTACCTGGTGAGCCGCGCCCCGGAGTCGTTCGCGGCGCTGCTCGACGCCGAGCGGGTGACGGTGCTCAACCAGACGCCGTCGGCCTTCTACCAGCTGATCGCGGCCGAGGAGCGGCTCGGCCGGGCGGTGGGCGCGGCGCTCTCGTGGGTGATCTTCGGCGGCGAGATGCTGGAGGTGGGCAAGCTCTTCTCCTGGTTCAGCCGCCACGGCTCCCGGCCGCGCCTGGTCAACATGTACGGCATCACCGAGACCACGGTGCACTCCACGTTCGGCCTGGTCGCGGCAGACTTCCGGCGGCGGCCGGGGACCTCCACCGGCCGGCCGCTCGCCGACCTCTCGATCCATCTGCTCGATGCGCGGCTCGCGCCGCTGCCGCGCGGCGTCGCGGGGGAGATCTTCGTCGGCGGGCCGGGGCTGGCGCGCGGCTACCTCGGCCGGCCCGAGCTGACCGCCGCGCGTTTCCTCCCCGATCCGTTCGCCGAGCGCGCCGGCGAGCGCCTCTACCGCTCGGGGGACCTGGGGCGATGGGGGACCGACGGCGAGCTGGAGGTGCTCGGGCGGATCGACCGCCAGGTGAAGGTGCGCGGCTTCCGCATCGAGCCGGGGGAGATCGAGGCGGCGCTGCTCGCCCACCCCGAGGTGGCGGCGGCGGCGGTGGTGGCGCGCCAGGAGGGCGAGGACCGCCGCCTGGTCGCCTACGTGGTCGGCGCCCCCGCCGCGGAGCCCGGGTCCGTCGGCGAGCGCTCGGCGGCCCAGGCGGCGAAGGTCGCCGAGTGGGGGGCGGTGTTCGACGCGGTCTACGGCACCGCGCCGGCGGCCGATCCGTCCTTCGACCTGGCCGGCTGGACCGACAGCTACAACGGCGCGCCGCTCGGCGCGGCGGCGATGGGCGAGTGGCTGGAGGACGCGCTCGCCGACGTGCGCGCCCTCCGCCCGCGGCGCATCCTGGAGATCGGCTGCGGCACCGGCTTGCTGCTGTGGCGCCTTGCTCCCGGCGCCGAGCGCTACGTCGCCACCGACCTGTCGCGCGCCGCGCTCGACCGCCTGGCGGCGCGGCTCGCCGCGGCGGCGGGGCCGGCGGCCGAGCTGCTGCACCGCGGGGCGGACGACTTCTCGGGTTTCGCCGACGATTCGTTCGACGCCGTGGTGCTCAACTCGGTGGTCCAGTACTTCCCCGGCGCGGCCTACCTGGAGCGGGTGCTCGGCGAGGCGGTGCGGGTGGTGGCGCCGGGGGGCGCGGTGTTCGTCGGCGACGTGCGCAGCCTGCCGCTGCTCCCCGCCCTGCACGCCTCGGTGCTCCTCGCCCGCGCCCCCGACGCCAAGCCGGCCGCCGACCTCGCCCGGGAGCTCGCCCAGCGCATCGAGGCCGACGACGAGCTGGTCCTGGCGCCCGGCTTCTTCCGTGCGCTCGCCGCTCGCCTGCCGAAGGTCGGGCGGGTCGAGATGCGGCCGAAGCGGGTCCGCGCGCACAACGAGCTGTCGGCGTTCCGCTACCAGGTGGCGCTGCGGGTCGCGGGGGAGGATCGCATCGATCGCGTCGGCCTCGACGGTCGTGCCGGCCTTGTCGCTCGCGCAGGTCGCATCGGTGGGGGGACGGAGGATGGTGCGGAGCGGGCACCAGGGACGACGGCAGCGGCGCCGCCCGCGGAGTCCGCTGGGCGGTTGCACGGGCAGGGCGGGTGGCGCGG
Organism: Thermoanaerobaculia bacterium; assembly: GCA_030150965.1. Classification (GTDB taxonomy): domain Bacteria; phylum Acidobacteriota; class Thermoanaerobaculia; order Multivoradales; family UBA5704; genus JASLEW01. The sequence goes on from JASLEW010000520.1 coordinate 2,436, forward strand.
CTGGGACGAGAGCGGCCTGACCCTGGAGACGCTGGGCTCGGCGCTTGCGGCGCCCCCGGAGACCGCAGGGGAGGCGCCGGCGC
>JASLEW010000537.1 GCA_030150965.1 Thermoanaerobaculia bacterium
CTCCTCTCCACAGCGAAGAAACAGCGGCTCATTGTACTGGCATCGCGCCGACCGGGGTCAGGCGCCCGGCCTCACTCGTAGTGCAGCGCCTCGATCGGGTCGAGCGCCGCGGCGCGCACCGCGGGGTAGATGCCCGAGACCAGGCCGACCGTCATCGCCACGCCGTTCGAGAGCAGGACCGAGGCGCCCGTCACCTCCGTCTGCCAGCCGGCGAACGCCGCCACCACCCGGGCGATGACGACGCCGGCCGCCACCCCCGTGAGGCCGCCGATCACGCTGATGGCGAAGGACTCGACGACGAACTGGAAGCGGATGTCGGCGCGGCGCGCGCCGACCGCCCGGCGGACGCCGATCTCGCGCGTCCGTTCGAGCACCGTGGCGAGCATGATGTTCATGATGCCGATGCCGCCGACCAGCAGCGAGATCCCGGCGATGCAGCCCATCACCAGGTTGAACAGCCGCTGGGTGCGCCGGCTCTGCGCCAGCAGCGCCTCCGGCACCACCACCTCGTAGTCGGCGGCGCCGCCGTGGAGGCGCGACAGCAGGTCGTCGATCAGCGGCGCCGCCTCGCCGCTGCTCGCGCCCGGCGCCAGGTTGACCACGATCTCGTCGAGCGGCGACTGCAGCACCGGGTGCTCGAACTTGCGCTCGGCGGTCGAGGCCGGCAGATAGATCTCGTGCGCCGCCGAGCCGATCGACACCCCCTCGAAGCTGTCGCCGCCGCTCGCGGCCGTCGCCGCATCGCCGGCCAGGACGCCCACCACCTCCAGCCAGACGTCGTTGACCTTGAGCCGCTGGCCGAGCGCCGGGCCGAAGCCGAACAGCTCGCGCCGCACCGCCGGGCCGATGACGCAGACCTGGGCGTGGCGCGCCTCGTCGAGCGGGTCCAGGAAGCGCCCCTCGACCACCTGGAGATGGGAGAGCGCCGCCTGCTCGGGGCTGACGCCGTAGACCACGGCCCCCTGGGCGCGGCCGGCGGCCGCCAGCACCTTGAACGGCTCGATGCGGATGCGCGGCACCACCAGCCGCACGCCGTGCACCGCCTCGGCGATGGCGGCGGCGTCGCGCGCCGACACGCCCGGCGACTTGCGGCGGATCTCCTGCAGCTCGTCGTCCTTGAAGGTCCGCGCCCGCACCAGGACGTTGCGCAGCCCGAGGCGCTCGATCATCGCCAGCGCCTGGCGCTCGGCGCCGGCGCCGATCGACAGCATGGCGATCACCGCGCCGACGCCGAAGATCATGCCCAGCATGGTCAGCGCCGAGCGCAGCTTGTGGGCGGAGAGGTTTTCGAGCGCCGAGCGCAGCGCCTCGGCCGGGCTCAAGGCCGCCCCCGGCCGGCCTGGAGAGCGCGCCTCATGGCAGGGCGATCCCGGAGGGCGCGGCGCGCGGCACCGGCGGCGAGCCCGCCTCCCCCGGCGGCGCCGCGCGCGGCCGGCCGTTGCCGGTCGGATCGCGCAGCGCCAGCAGATCGCCCGCCTCCACGCCCGCCTCGACGACGGCGGTGCCCAGGTCCTGCGGCCCCAGCCGCACCGGCACCGCGTCGAAGCCGCCGGCCCCCCGGCGGCGGTAGACGATGCTCCGGCCGTCCTGCTCGAAGACGGCCTGCCGCGGCACCACCACGGCACCCCGGCGCTCGGCCAGGCGCAGCGCCGCCTGCACCCGCTGCCCGGGCTTCATCACCCGCGGATCGGTGCGGCCAAGCTCGAGGGTGACCGCGAAGTACTGCACCGGCGAGCCGCGCAGCCGCGGCTTGGCCAGCGAATCGACGCGCGCGATGCGCGCCGGCACCTCCTGACCGGGCGCGGACTCGACGGTCAGCGCCGCCGGCCGCCCGACCGCCAGGCCGCCGGCGTCCGCCTCGAGCACGTACACCTCGGCCTCCATCGCCGACAGGTCCGGCAGCTCCGCCAGCGTGCTGCCGCTCCACACCTGGTCGCCGATGTGCGGCGTCTCCAGGCGCTGGTCGCGCTTGAGGATCAGCACGCCGTCGTGCGGCGCCCTCACCTCCAGGGAGAGGAGCCCCTCGCGGGCCTGGCGGATCTTGAGCTCCGCCTGGCGGATGTCCACCGCCACCAGGCCGGCGTCGGCGCGCTCCAGCTCCCGGCGGCTGGTCTCCAGCCCCTGCGCATGCTGCTCCTTCTGCCGCGCCAGCTCCTCGTCGATGCCCGACTGGATGATGTCGTGGCGCGAGTAGATCAGCGCGTCCTTCTTCTGAAAGCGCTCGGCGCGCTCCAACTCGGCCCGCGCCTGGGCCGCGTCGCGCTCGAGCTTGAAGATCTCGGCCAGGTCGGCGGCGCGCCCCTTGTCGGCCTTGAGCCGCGAGGTGGCGAGGTCGGTCTCGGCGTCGGCCAGCGTCTTGTCGATGTCGGTGGGATCGAAGCGCACCACCACGTCGCCGGCGCGGACGGGGCTGCCGTCCGCCGCGATCCAGGCGATGTGGAAGCCGCCCGCGGAGGAGGGCGGCACCACCACCGGCGCCGAGTGCACGGCGCGCAGGTTGCCCTCGGCCGGCACGAGGTGGACGAAGTCGCGCCGCACCGCCGCGGCCACCGGCACGTCGCCGGCCAGGGCGGCGCCGGCGCCGGCGC
>JASLEW010000541.1 GCA_030150965.1 Thermoanaerobaculia bacterium
GCCCGGCCCGGCCGCCGCCGGCACGGCGAAGGCGCCCGAGCGCAGCGCCTCGATCTCCGGTTCGAGCACGGCGAGGATCTCGCCGCAGCCGGCGCAGCGCTGGTCCGGGACCTTGGCCAGGCAGCGGGCGACCAGGCCGGCGATGGCCGGGCTCCAGGCCGGCGCCAGGTCGCGCAGCGGGCGCGGCTCCTCGTTGAGCAGGCGGTAGGAGACCTCCGAGAAGGTGCTGCCCTTGAACGGCCGCTCGTAGGTGAGCAGCTCGTAGGCCAGGACGCCGAAGGAGAAGATGTCGGTGCGCCGGTCCACCGCCTCGCCCCGCAGCTGCTCGGGCGCCAGGTAGCCCACCGTCCCCAGGGTCATCCCCTGGGTGGTCACCTCCGAGACCTCGTGCAGCAGCTTGGCGATGCCGAAGTCCATGATCTTGACCGCGCCGCCCGGCTGGACGCGGACGTTGGCGGGCTTGATGTCGCGGTGCAGCACGCCCTGGCGGTGGGCGTGATCGAGCCCCCGCGCCACCTGCACCAGGACGTCGAGGCGCTGGAGGGGGGTGAGCGGCTCCCGGCGGGCGATCTTGTGATGGAGATCCTCGCCCTCCAGGAACTCCTGCACCAGGTAGGGGACGCCCTGCTCGATGCCGAGGTCGTGGACGGTGGTGATGTTGGGGTGCTGCAGCCCGGCGGCGATCTGCCCCTCGCGGACGAAGCGGCGGCGGAGCCTCTCGTCGCGCGACGAGCAGGTCTTGACCGCCACGTAGCGCTGCAGGACCGGATCGCGCCCCTTGTAGACGACGCCGAACCCCCCCTCGCCGATGCGCTCCAGGATCTCGACCTTGCCCGCCCGGCCGATGACCGCCAGCGGATCGGGCTGGGCGGCGAGCAGCAGGTCCGAGCCGCGGCGGATGGCGGACTCGATGAAGGTGCCGGCCGCCGCGTCCGAGCGCAGCAGCGCCGCCACCTCGGCGCGCAGGCCGTCGTCGCCGGCGCAGGCCCGGTCCAGGAGGGCGGCCTGCTCCGCGGCGGGCAGATCGGCCGCGGCCTCGAAGAGCTCCTGCACGCGGCGCCAGCGGCCGCTCGGCGAGGCCGGGGCGGTCATCTGCCCTGCCCCTCCCCCGCCACCGCGATCTGGCTGTGCAGCCAGGCGCGCGCCAGGCGCGCCTCCTTGACCACCGTCGGCACCGACACGCCCAGCACGGCCGCGGTCTCCTCCAGGGTCAGGCCGCCGAAGAACCGCAGCTCGATCACCCGGCTCTTGCGCGGATCGAGCACCTCCAGGCTCTTCAGCGCGTCGTCCAGGGCCACCACGTCGGCCGCGCTCTCGACCGCCGGGTCGCGCGCCTCGTCGAGCGACACCTTGACCACGCTGCCGCCGCGCTTGGCCGCATCGCGCCCGCGGGCGTGATCGACCAGCACCCGCCGCATCATCTGCGCCGCCACGGCATAGAAATGCACCCGGTCGTTCCAGTGCAGCTCGGCGCCGCCGGCCAGGCGCAGGTAGACCTCGTGCACCAGCGCCGTGGCCTCCAGGGTGTGGCCGTCCCGCTCGCCGCGCAGATGGCGGCGGGCGATCCGGCGCAGCTCGCCGTAGACCAGCGGCAGCAGCTCCTCGCTCGCCTCGCGGTCCCCCTGCTGCCAGCGGCGCAGCAGCCCGGTCACGTCCCGCGGCGCCACGGCTCAGCCCGGCCCGCCGCGCCGCGGTGCCCGGCGCTTCCGCTGATGTCTTCCAGGAGTCATGCCGCCGCCCGAGGGAACGACCCGCAGCAGCGCGCAATCTTATCGCGGATACCCGCGGAGGGCGCCGGCGCTCAACCGGACCCGCCGCTCAGAACCGGACTCCCAGGGTGAGCCGGTAGCTGCGCGGCGCCTGGAGGTCGAGGATCGACACCGGCTTGCCGAAGAGCGAGCTGTCCACCAGCGGATCGACCGCCAGCACCTGGCGCTGGTTGGTGAGGTTGAACACCTCCGCCCGCATCTCCACCGCCAGGCCGGGGCGCAGCACCTGGATCTCCGAGCCGAACGACAGGTCGAGCTGGAACACGTCCGGCAGCCGCAGCGAGCCGCGCGGGGTCAGGAAGCGGGTGCCCAGCGGATCGGTCTCCTCCATCTGATAGGGCACGCCGCTCTCGTAGAGCAGCGCCGTGCCCACCGACAGGTCGGCGCGCCGCCAGGGCCAGTGATAGAGGCTGTAGAGCTTGATCTGGTCGCGCCGGTCGTAGGGCGCGAGGCCGTAGCGGTTGATCAGGTTGACGTCGGAGACGTTGCTGAAGTCGGCGAAGCCCGAGGGGTTGGCGCCGGTGTCGTCGAACAGGTTCCCCTGCGTGCGGCTGCGGGTGTAGGAGCCGAGCAGCTGCCAGTGGTCGGAGTAGCGCTTCTGCACCAGGAGCTGGAGGGACTGCTGCTGGCGCCGCGCCGCCGGCAGGTTCTCGATCTGCGAGGTGGTGCCGGTGAGCGTGCCGGCCGCGTTGAAGACGCCCTGTGTCACGTCCTCCCACAGGTCGTGCCAGCGGCGGTGGATGTAATGGAGGCTGAGCCCCACCGAGGAGGTGACCTGGCGCTCGAAGCCGATGGTCGTCTCGTCGAGCCAGGAGCGGTGGAGGTCCGCGCGCGGCGCGGCGGCCTGGGAGCTGACCAAGCCGACCGGCGCGCCGGCCACCCAGCAGCGCGAGCCCAGGTTGGCCGGGTCCTGGCTGGCGCAGGCCGGATTGGCGGCATCCCAGGTGTACGGGGTGTAGCCGGAGAGCGCGTCGAGGTTCTCGAAGGTGTCCAGGAACTGGTGCAGGAACGGCTCGTAGTAGCGGCCGTAGGTGCCGGTCAAGAGCACCTTGCGGTCGCCGGTGGCGTCGAAGGTGACCCCGAGCCGCGGCGCCAGGGTGGTGGAGTCGAGCAGGTGGCCGAAATCGGTGTCGCTGGCGCGCACCGACTCGTAACGGCCGCCCAGGCTCACCAGCCAGCGCTCGACGGCGATCGCGTCGCTCAGATAGAACGCCCAGGTCTGCTCGATGCTGCGCGTGGCGCCGCGCGCCCACAGCTCGTCGAGCTGATAGGGCTGAAAGCTCCCGGTCGCCGGGTCGAACGGCGGGCAGGCGGCCGGCGGGCACCCCGGCACCTGGTCCAGGTCGATGAACAGCTGCCCCTCGACCGGCCTGCCGGTCGCCGGATCGATGCCCGCGGCACCCGGGAAGTTGAAGCGCCGATCCGACTCGGTGCGCTGGAAATCCACCCCCGACTTGAGCTCGTGGTCGGTGGGGCCGAGCTGCACGAAGCCGGTCAGCACCAGGTTCCCCTGGCGGCGCGGCCGGCGCTCGTAGCCCTGGTCGGTGATGCCGTTGTAGAGCACGGCGCCCGGCAGGTCGAGGGCGCCGGGGTCGGCCGGCAGCTGGGCCGGCGCGGCGAGCGCGAGGTGCGGCGCGTCCGCGGTCAGGCCGCGCGAGTTGAGCGGCTGGCGGGTGAGCGAGCGGCTCTGCTCGGCCAGGGTCAGCTCCGCCGACATGTCCTGGCGCAGGGCGCTGTTCCACTGGAGCTTGCCGAAGCTGCCGTCCTGCGCCTGGTGCTCCAGGGCGTAGATGTCGCCGGGGATGGGGCCGACCAGGGCGCCGCCGAGCGGCGTCACGGCGCCCGCCAGGACGTTCTCGGCATCGCCGCGGTCGAAGGGGTCGAAGACGCCGAAGCTGGTCGAGTCGCTGGTGAACTGGCCGACCAGGGTGTTGCTGTCGTCGACCTGCCAGGTCACCTTGGCCGCCGAGCTCTCGATCTCGGCGCCGCGGTTCCAGGTGGTGCCGGCGACGGTCGGGCCGAGGAAGGTGCTCTGGGTGTCGTCGTAGGCGCCGAAGAACCACACCCGGTCGCGCAGCAGGGGGCCGCCCAGGGCCAGCGCCAGCTCGGGATCGACGCGGTTGGGGCCGGAGTTGGCGGCGGCGATCTCCGGCGCCAGCTGCGCCACCTCGCGCGCCGGGTAGCTGTAGGGGCTGTTCCAGTGCTGGTTGGCGGCGAGCAGGCGGGCGACGCCCTGGTACTCGTTGGTGCCCGCGCGGGTGACGACGTTCACCACCCCGCCCGAGGAGCGCCCGTACTCGGCGGGGGCGCCGGCGGTGGTCATGCTCACCTCCTGGACCGCCTGGTAGGCGAGGTTGAGGCCGAACAGGCCGGTGGTGGGATCGGTCGTGTCCACGCCGTCGATCAGGTACTGGTTGTCGGTGCGCAGCGCGCCGTTGACGTTGGGGTTGCCGTCGGGCGCGCCGGCGACGCCGGGCAGCAGCAGGGCCACGCCCTGGTAGGTGCGGGGCAGCGGCAGCCGGTCGAGGAAATCGAAGCTCAGGTCGGTGCCGACGCGGGTCTCGAAGCGGTTGGTGATCGCCGGCTCGGCGACGACCTGGATCTCCTGCTGCGCGGCGACGCCGGCCGGCGCCGGCGCCTGGGCCGGCTGCGCCGCTGGCGCCGGTCCGACCAGCCGCAGCTGCACCTCCGCCGTGCGGCCGAGGGAGACCTGCACGCCGTGCCGGTCGGCGGCCAGCCCGAGCAGCTCGGCGTGGATGTCGTAGAGGCCGACGCCGAGGGCGGGGAAGCGGAAGCGCCCCTGGTCGTCGGCCACCTCGGTGCGGCGGATCTGCGGCCCCGAGGCGGTCACCACCGCCGCCGCCACGCCGGTGCCGGAGGCGTCCACCACCTGGCCGGTGATGAGTCCGGTCTGCGGTCCGTCGGCGCGCAGCGCGGTGCGCGTCGCGAGCCCGAGCAGCACCCCGGCCACGAGCGGCAGGACACAGCGGGAATGCCACCGGTGGCAGGTCATCATCGGGTCGCCGCGGTGATTCTAGTCGAACGGCGCGGCGGCGCCGCCGGCTGGCGCCGGCCCGACGATCCAGGCGCCTCCGGCTACGCCGGAGGATCGATCAGGCGCCTCCGGCCAGCGCCGGAGGGTCGATCAGGCGCCTCCGGCTAACGCCGGAGGCTTGTCATACCCGTTGCCGGCCGAGGGGGCGCGGGCGGGCTCGGGGCGGCTGCCGGGTTTCTCGGGGCTGCTGCCGGCGAGGCATTGCGGGCAGTCGGCGGGGCTGAAGGAGGGTAGATCGAGGATGGTCAGGCTGCGGAAGGGGACGTCGAACGGCGTGCGGCCGCCGGAGCGGTCGAGGATCGCCCCGATCGCCACCACGCGCGCGCCGCGGCCGGTGGCGAGCGCCGCGGTCTCGAGCGTCGAGCGCCCGGTGGTCACCACGTCCTCGACGATCACCACCCGCTCGCCCTGGCGCAGGCTGAAGCCGCGCCGCAGGCCGAGCGCGTCGCCCTTGCGCTCGGCGAAGCGGAAGGGCACGCCGAGCGCCGCGGCCACCTCGTGGCCGATGATGATGCCGCCCAGGGCGGGCGCCAGGACCGAGTCGGGATGATAGGAGCGCAGCTCCTCGGCCAGCTCGGCGCCCACCCGGCGCGAGCGCACCGGGTCCTCGAGCAGCAGCGCGCATTGCACGTAGGCCGGCGAATGCAGGCCCGAGGAGAGCAGGAAATGGCCGCGGCAGAGGGCGCCGCTCTCTTCCAAGAGGCGCAGCAGCAGCGCCTCGCGGCGCTCACGTTCAGGGTTCACGTTCGGCCTCCTCGCGCCGGATGTCGTATTGCTCCAGCTTCTTGTAGAGGTTGCTGCGCGGCGTGTCGATGGCCTGCGCGGTCTGGGTCACGTTCCAGTTGTTCTCTTCCAGCTTGTGCACCAGGAAGAGGCGCTCGGAGACGTCGCGGAACTCGCGCAGCGTCCTGACCGCGAGCACGCCGCTCGACAGCTCCGGGCGGGCGCCGCCGGCGGCGCCGATCACGTCCTCGCGCGTCACCGCCTCGCCCGGCGACAGGATCAGCAGCCGCTCGATCAGGTTCTTCAGCTCGCGCACGTTGCCCTTCCACGGCAGCGCCCTGAGGTGCGCCATGGCGTCGGCGGTGAGCTCCTTGGGACGGCAGTTGTTGGCCTCGGCGTAGCGGCGGACGAAGTAGTCGACGAGCAGCGGCAGGTCCTCGAGCCGCTCGCGCAGCGCCGGGGTGCGGATCGGGATGACGTTGAGGCGGTAATAGAGGTCCTCGCGGAAGCGCCCGGCGGCGATCTCGTCCTCGAGGCTGCGGTTGGTGGCGGCCACCACCCGCACGTCCACCTGCACCGTGCGCTCGGCCCCCACCGGCTCGACCTCGCCGTTCTGCAGCACCCGCAGCACCTTCGCCTGGGTGCGCGCCGACATGTCGCCGATCTCGTCGAGGAAGATGGTGCCGCCGTCCGCCGCCAGGAACTTTCCCATCTGCTTGCGCACGGCGCCGGTGAAGCTCCCCTTCTCGTGGCCGAAGAGCTCGGACTCGATCAGCTCCTCGGGGATGGCGGCGCAGTTGACCTGCACCAGGGGACGGTCGCGGCGGCTGGAGGCGAGGTGGATGGCGCGCGCCACCAGCTCCTTGCCGGTGCCGCTCTCGCCGGTCACCAGCACCGTGGCATGGGTGGGCGCCGCCTTCTCGATGGTCTCGCGCAGCCGGCGCATTGCCGGCGCGGCGCCGATCAGCGTCTCCGGCTCCAGGCCGAGCGAACGGTTCTCGGCCCGCAGGCGCGAGCTCTCGACCGCATTGCGCAACGACACCAGCACGCGCTCGCGTTGCAGCGGTTTCTCGAAGAAATCGTAGGCGCCCAGGCGCGTCGCCTCGACCGCCGTGCCGACGTCGGCGTGGCCGCTGACCACCAGCACCGGCATGTCGTAGCCGCGCTCGCGCATCGCCCGCAGCACCTCGATGCCGTCCATCTCGGGCATCTTGACGTCCAACAGCACGGCGTCGGGCAGGCGGTCGGCCATGCGCGCCAGCGCCTGCGGGCCGCCGGCCGCCTCCTCCACCCGGTAACCCTCGTACTCCAGGATCATGCGCAGGCTGTCGCGGATCGCCGACTCGTCGTCGACCACCAGCACCAGGGCGCGCACGCTGTCTTGGCTTCTCGGCATCGCCTGGGAGTCTATCGCGGTCAGGACGCGGTGCGGAGCACGAAAAAACGGCGGGGCGGTTCGGGTGCTCTCCGAACGCCCCGCCGTTCCTATGTGGCGCAGCGGTGTGCCGTGGTGGAGCTTAAGGCACCTGCACGACCGCGAAGAAAGGGGGAAGCGCCTCGCCTCGCCGGCCGAAACGCAGGGTGTAGAGACGCAGATAGGACTTCGACTTCGCCGCCCCGACGACGCGCTCGAAGTCGCCGACGTTGCGGACTTGCTGACCGTTCACCTCGGTGATCACCATCCCCGGCCGCACCGCCTGGTCGTAGAGCGGGCTGGTGGCGGTGATGTTGGTCACCAGCACGCCCGTGGTGTTGCTCGGCAGGTTGAAGTTGGAGCGCACGTTGGCGGTGATGTCCTGGTACTGGAGGCCCAGCCAGTTGATGCCGCTGTTGCCCTCCTGGCGCTCCTGATTGCTCGCCTGCTGGTCGAGCAGCGGCCGCTCGCGCAGCTTGACGTTGACCTCCTGCGGCTTGCCGTTGCGCAGCAGCGACAGGGTCACCGTGGCGTTGGGACCCTTGGCCGAGACGTAGTCGATCAGGTCGCGGGTGGTCTTGATGTGGTGGCCGTCGACGGCGGTGATGATGTCGCCGTGCTCGACGCCGGCGTCGGCCGCGGGGGTGCCGGAGACCACCTCGCCCACCAGGGCGCCGTCGGTCGAGGTCAGGCCGAACGCCTGGGCGTGCGGCCAGTCGAGGTTCTGGATGTTGATGCCCAGGTAGCCGCGGCTCACCCGTCCCTTGTCGCGCAGCTGCGGCAGGATGTCCTTGAGGGTGTTGACCGGCACCGCGAAGCCGATGTTCTCGGCCCCGTAGTTGATGGCGCTGGCGATGCCCACCACCTGCCCCTGCAGGTTGACCAGCGGCCCGCCCGAGTTGCCGAAGTTGATCGCCGCGTCGGTCTGCAGGAAGTTCTCGAACGAGACGTCGTTGATGCCGATCGACCGCCCCTTGGCGCTGATCACGCCGGTGGTCACCGTCTTGTTCAGGTTGAGCGGATTGCCGATCACCATCACCCAGTCGCCGACGCGCGCCCGGTCGCTGTCGCCGAGCTCCAGGTACTTGAGGTTGGAGCCGGCGTCGATCTTGAGCAGCGCCAGGTCGGTCGCCGCGTCGGCGCCCTTGACCTTGGCGGTGTAGTCGCGGTCGCCCAGGTGCACCTTGACGTCGGAGGCGCCCTCGATGACATGGTTGTTGGTGACGATCAGGCCGTCGCGCGAGATGACGAAGCCGCTGCCGCCGGCCTCGGAACGGAAGTCCTCGGGCTGGCCGGGACCGCCGGGGCCGGGGCTCGCCCCGCCGTCGTCGTCACCGCCCTGGCCGCGGCCACGGGGGCCGAAGAAGAACTCGAACGGATCGATGTTGCCGCCGCCACCGCCGCCGTTGCGGCGGCCGCGGCTGCGCGGCGCCTTCTCGATGGTGGCGGCCTGGATGGAGACGATGGCCGGATCGACGGCCTCGGCAAGGTCGGCGAAGCTGGGCAGGCCGCGGGTGGCGACCGCCGTGCTCTCGGCGACCTTGGTGGCGCTCAGGGAGCTGTCCGAGGTCTGCGTCATCCCTGGCATCGTCATCCCCAACCCACCGGCCAGGACCATTCCAAAGACAACCGCTCCCAAGACCAGCAAGAACGTTGAGACTTGGCGACTGCGGGTTATGCTCATGAGTGCTGCGATCTCCTTTCCTCGACTTCCCTTCTCCTGTCCCACACCGGCTACAAGCAAGGACGTTGCCAGGAACATTCCCGAGGAGAAAACGGTTGTTGCGGCGAGTGCCGCTGCCAAATTGGCACGCCGAGGAAGGCGCCGCCGCGACTGCGCCCTGGCGCCGACTGGCGCCGAAAGGTGCGCCGGGGTGCGGTCCCCCGTGGCCGCCCCGGCCTGTTGCGAGGAACAGGCCAAGAGGCTATACTCCCACCGGGAGCTTGCCCCGAATCCGCAAGGACTCGGTACGAAGTGGGCCTCACGCCCACTTTTTTTGTTGGAGCAGGGTTTTTCCGCGAGAGTCGAGAAAGGTTCACCAGGATTGAGACTTCCCCAGGGTCAGCAGGGTCAGGATGATCCGGCTTTGATGCCGGCGCCCGGCACCTCGTCCGCCTCCCCCGGCCCGTCCGGGCGTGGCCGCGTCGGCCGGACCGGCCGTGCGGCGGGCCGGCGGGCTCGCGGCGCCGCGCCCGAGCGGCGCGTCC
>JASLEW010000564.1 GCA_030150965.1 Thermoanaerobaculia bacterium
CCCCGGCCCGCGGCGGGCTCGTCGCCGGCCGGGGTGGCGCTCGCCGCCGGCGGCGGCGGCTCGGCCCCCGGAGCCTGGGCCGCCGGCAGCAGCGGCGGCAGGGTCTCCGCCTCCGCCGCCGGCTCGGGCAGGTCGGGGGGAGCCGGCAGCCAGCCGCGCGCCAGCGACAGGGTCAGCGCGGCGTAGAGCAGGAAGGCGGCGCTGGCCACGGTGACGCCGGCGCGGCGGCGCAGCAGGGTCGAGGCCACGGCGATGACGATCAGGTAGAGCAGCGAGAAGGGGCTCGCCACGCCGCCCAGGTAGTAGACCATCACGGTGATCAGCAGCAGGTCGCCGCTGAACTGGATGTACGCCTGGAGCGCCAGGTGGCGGCGCAGCAGCCGGGTCAGCGCGATGTAGATCACCGTGGCGCCGAAGGTGACGGCGGCGAGCTGCGCCACGTAGCGCGTGGCCGCCGAGGCGAAGGCGCCGGGCCTGGCGATCTGCAGCAGGAACCAGGGCAGGAGCACGCTGGTCATCGCCACCACGCGGATGGCGATGTACCAGCGGAGGTTGCGCTCCAGAACGGGCATGGAAGAGAGGCTGCCGTCTTCGCCGCCGTCGCTGACATCGCCCGCGGCGGGCGCCGGCGAGCGGCCGGGTAGCTCCTGGCGCCGCCGGCTCAGCCGATCTTCGACAGGACGTCGTAGAGCGGCAAGTACATGGCGGTGACGATGCAGCCGATGATCCCGCCGAGGACGGTGATCATCAGCGGCTCGATCAGCTTCATCAGGCCGGCCACCGCGGTGTCGACCTCCTCCTCGTAGAAATCGGCGATCTTGGACAGCATCTGGTCGAGGGCGCCGGTCTGCTCGCCGACGTTGATCATCTGCACCACCATCGCCGGGAACACCTTGGTCTCGGCCAGCGGCTCGGAGAGCGTCTTGCCCTCCTCGACGCTCTTGCGCACCGCCATGATCGCGTCCTCGATGATGGCGTTGCCGGCCGTCTTGGCGGTGATCTCCAGGCCGTCGAGGATCGGCACGCCCGACGCGGTGAGGGTGGCCAGGGTGCGGCAGAAGCGCGCCACGGCGATCTTGCGCAGCAGCATGCCGATCACCGGGATCTTGAGCAGGAAGCCGTCGATCAGCCGCCGGCCGCGGTAGGTCTTGTGCCAGCGGTTGAGGGCGAAGGCCGCGGCGACGACGATGGCGATGATGAAGATGAAGTAGCGGGCGACGATGTTGCTCGCCCCGACCACGATGCGGGTGAGCAGCGGCATCTCGCCGCCGAGGCCGGCGAACAGCTGGGCGAAGACCGGGATGACCTTCCACAGGATGATGAACACCACGAAGCAGGCGATGACGATGACCGCCACCGGATAGATCAGCGCCGATTTGACCTGGCCCTTGAGCTTGACCGCCTTCTCGATGTAGGTCGAGAGGCGCTGCAGGATGACGTCGAGGATGCCGCCCGCCTCGCCGGCCGCCACCATGTTCACGTAGAGCTCGTCGAAGGCCTTCGGGTGCTTGCGCATGGCGTCGGCCAGCGACGAGCCCGACTCGACGTCCGAGCGCACGTTCTGGATGACCGCCTGGAAGGTCCGGCTCTCCTCCTGCTCGCCCAGGATCTCCAGGCACTGGACGAGCGGCAGGCCGGCGTCGAGCATGACCGAGAACTGGCGGGTGAAGATGGCGATGCGCTTGCTGCTGATGCCGCGCGGGATGCGCGGCAGCAGCTTGATCTCGCGCCCCTTCTCCTTGATCGCGGTGACCTGGATCTGCTGGCGCCGGAGCAGGGCGATCGCCGCCGCCTGGTTGTCGGCCAGCAGCTGGCCCTCCTGCAGCTGGCCGGCGCGGGTACGGCCTTTCCACACGAAGCTGGGCATCGTCAAGCTCCTTGCCGGATGCGGCTCAAGCCTGCATCGTCGGGCTCAGGCTGGCCGGGCCGCGGGAGATGATCTCCTGCAGCTCGTCGGGGTACGACGAGCGTGCCAGCGCGGTCTCCAGGGTGATCATGCGGCGGAAGTAGAGGGCGGCGAGCGACTGGTTGAAGGTCTGCATGCCGTGCTTGGCCTGGCCGGCCTGCATCATGCCGTAGATCTGGTGCACCTTGTCCTCGCGGATCAGGTTGCGGATCGCCGAGTTGGGCACCAGGATCTCCATCGCCAGGGAGCGGCCCTTGCCGCCGGCGCGCGGCAGCAGCGCCTGGCAGATGATGCCCTCGAGCACCAGCGACAGCTGGGCGCGGATCTGCGCCTGCTGGTGGGCCGGGAAGACGTCGATGATGCGGTTGATCGACTGCGCCGCCGAGTTGGTGTGCAGGGTGGCGAAGGTGAGGTGGCCGGTCTCGGCGATGCGCAGCGCCGACTCGACGGTCTCCAGGTCGCGCATCTCGCCGATCAGCACCACGTCGGGGTCCTGGCGCAGCGCCGAGCGCAGCGCGTTGGCGAAGCTGTGGGTGTCGGCGTGGATCTCGCGCTGGTTGACGATGCAGTTCTTGTGGCTGTGCAGGTACTCGACCGGATCCTCGACGGTGACGATGTGCTCGTGGCGCTCGCGGTTGACCTTGTCGAGCATCGCCGCCAGGGTCGTCGACTTGCCCGAGCCGGTGGGGCCGGTGACCAGGATGAGGCCGCGCGGCTTCTCGCACATGCGCTCGATCACCGCCGGCAGGCCGAGGTCGCGGAAGCCGCGGATCTCGAACGGGATCTGGCGGAAGACGGCGCCGATCGCGCCGCGCTGGTGGAAGATGTTGGCGCGGAAGCGGGCGAGCCCCTTGAGGCCGAAGGAGAGGTCGATCTCCAGGTTCTCCTCCAGCCGGTGCTTCTGGTTGTCGGTGAGGATCGAGTAGGCGAGCTGCTTGGTCTCGGAGGGGGTGAGCGGCGGCAGGGCCATCGGCTTGAGCACGCCGTCGACCCGCACCTGCGGCGGCGAGTTGGTGGTGATGTGGAGGTCCGACCCCCCCTGCGCGACCATGTCCTTCAGCATCTGGTTCAGCGTGGGCAGCATGCAGCGCGCTCCTTGATACGGCGCCTGCCCGAGGGCGGATGACCGGCCCCGGCAGCGCCAAGACTCCCCAACGACCCCCAGCAGCCTTCAAGCATCAACCCAGAGCATCAACCCAGCCAGAGTCTTGCGCCAAATCTTACACCAGGGGCGGCGGGAGGCGGAAGCCGGTCGCGCCACCGGGCCACCGGCGTCGAGCCGGCCGCCGGAGCCGCTGCTTTCCTCCCATGCTCTCCCTGCCGTCAGACGCCCTGACCCGCTGCGGAACGCCAGCCCGGCCGGCCCGGCACGCTGCGGTATAGTCGCCCGGTGAGCGAGGCCAACCCTCACGAGGAGGAGATTCTCGGCAAGGCCTACGACGCTCGGCTGATGCGGCGTTTGCTGGGCTACGTGCGGCCCTACCGCTGGATGACCGCGGCGTCGGTCGGGCTGATCCTCCTTTCCGCCGGGCTGCAGCTGCTGGGGCCGCTGGCCACCGCGGTGGCGCTCGACCTGTTCGTGCGTCCGCCGCAGGCCAGGGCCGCCACCCTCTCGCACGCCAGCCTGCTGGTGCGCAACGCCCTCCTGGCGCATGGCATCGACCCGGCAGGGGTGCAGGCGCAGGGGGTGATGGTGACGGCGCTGGTCTTCATCGGCGCCGTGCTGCTCACCTTCGTGACCCTGTATGCCGAGAGCTGGGTGATGCAGCTCATGGGTCAGTACATCATGTACGACCTGCGCAACCAGATCTTCGGCCATCTCCAGAAGCTGCCGGTGGCGTTCTTCGACCGCAACCCGATCGGCCGGCTGGTGACCCGGGTGACCACCGACGTGGATGCCCTCAACGAGATGTTCACCTCCGGGCTGGTGGAGCTGATCGGCGACGTGCTGCTGCTGGCCGGGATCGTGGTGGTGCTGTTCTGGATGGACTGGCGGCTGGCGCTGATCGAGTTCGCCATCGTGCCGCTGCTGCTGCTGCTGACCATCTGGTTCCGCGTCGCGGTGCGCCAGTCCTTCCGCCAGGTGCGGGTGCGCATCGCCGCCATCAACGCCTTCCTCCAGGAGCACATCACCGGCATGCCGTTGGTGCAGCTGTTCGGGCGCGAGCAGCGGGCCTACCGCGACTTCGTGGCGATCAACGACCAGCACCGCGTCGCCAACGTGCGCTCGATCTTCTACTACGCGGTGTTCTATCCCGGCGTCGAGGCGATCACCGCCTTCGGCCTCGGGCTGCTGATCTGGGTGGGCGGCGGCCAGGCGCTGCGCGGAGCGGTGTCGCTCGGCGCGCTGATCGCCTTCCTGCAGTACGCCCAGCGCTTCTACCAGCCGCTCTCCGACCTGTCCGAGAAGTACAACATCCTGCAGGGCGCGATGGCCAGCTCGGAGCGGGTCTTCCGGCTGCTCGACACCGCGGTGACCATCGCCTCGCCGCCCGCGGCGTACGCGCCGGCCGAGGTGCGCGGCGCGATCGACCTGGAGGCGGTGCGCTTCTCCTACAACCCGGGCGAGCCGGTGCTCCAGGACGTGTCGTTCCGCGTCCAGCCGGGCGAGACGCTGGCCATCGTCGGCCACACCGGCGCCGGCAAGAGCACGCTCGCCAACCTCCTGCTGCGCTTCTACGACGTGGACTCGGGGGCGGTGAGGGTGGACGGCGTGGACGTGCGCGAGTGGTCGCTGCCGGTGCTCCGCCGCGGTATCGGCATGGTGCTCCAGGACGTCTTCCTCTTCTCCGGCACCATCGCCGGCAACATCCGGCTGGGCGACGAGGCGATCGACCAGGCGCGCCTGCTCTGGGCGGCGCGCGAGGTGCACGCGCTGCCCTTCATCGAGCGGCTGCCGGAGGGGTTCGCCACCCAGGTGCGCGAGCGCGGCGCCGGCCTGTCGGTGGGGCAGAAGCAGCTCATCGCCTTCGCCCGCGCGCTGGCCTTCGATCCGCGCATCCTCATCCTCGACGAGGCCACGTCCTCGATCGACACCGAGACCGAGCAGCTCATCCAGCAGGCCCTCGCCCGCCTGCTGCACGGCCGCACCAGCCTGGTCATCGCCCACCGCCTCTCGACCATCCAGCGGGCGGACCGGATCCTGGTGCTGCACAAGGGCGAGGTGCGCGAGCTGGGCACCCACCAGGAGCTGATCGCCCGCCGCGGCATCTACTACCGCCTCTACCTGCTGCAGTACAAGGAGCAGGAGCTGGCGCTGCGCGCCCGCGCCGAGCACGAGCAGCTGCACCAGGCGCCGCGCGCCGCCCGCGCGCCGCCGCTCGATCTGCAGGTGCGCTGAGCGGCGA
>JASLEW010000566.1 GCA_030150965.1 Thermoanaerobaculia bacterium
GCTGTAGCCCCGGGCCAGGCCGCTGCCCCCCAGCAGCAGCTCGCCGAAGACGCCGACCGGCGCCACCGCCATCGCGGGATCCACGACGTGGGCGCGCCGTCGCCGGAACGTCCGCCGCTGATCGGCAGGCCGCTCGACGGCATCCGCGCCCACGTCGTGGATCCCGCGATGGCGGTGGCGCCGGTCGGCGTCTTCGGCGAGCTGCTGCTGGGGGGCAGCGGCCTGGCCCGGGGCTACAGCGGCCAGCCCGCCCTCACCGCCGAGCTCTTCATCCCCGATCCGTTCGGCGACCGCCCGGGCGGGCGCCTCTACCGCACCGGTGATCTGGTGCGGGCGCTGCCGGACGGCAACCTCGACTGCGCCGGCCGCATCGACCAGCAGGTCAAGGTGCGCGGCTATCGCATCGAGCTGGGCGAGATCGAGGCGGCGCTGCGCGGCCATCCGGCGGTCGGGGAGGCGGCGGTGGTGACGCACGAGGTGCGCGACGAGAGGGTCCTGGTGGCCTACGTGGCGAGGGCGGCCGGGGCGGCCCTCGATGCGGCGGCGCTGCGCCAGCACCTGCTCGCGACGCTTCCCGAGTACATGGTCCCCTGGACCTTCGTCGAGATGGAGGCGCTGCCGCTCAACAGCAGCGGCAAGCTCGATCGCCGCGCCTTGCCGCCGCCCGATCCCGACGGCGGCGCCGCCGCCGCGGAGGCCTACGTGGCGCCGCGCAACGACCTGGAGCGGACCATCGCCGAGGTCTGGCGGGAGGTGGTCGGCCGCGAGCACATCGGCGTCGAGGAGAGCTTCTTCTCCGTCGGCGGCAGCTCGCTCCTGGTGGCGAAGCTGCAGAGCCGGCTGCGGCAGGCGCTCGGCCGCGAGGTGCCGGTGCTCGAGCTCTTCCGCCATCCGACCATCGCCAGCCAGGCGCGCAGCCTGGGCGCGCCCGCCACCCCCCCGGGGACGGCCACCCCGGGCACCCCCGCGGCGCCGCCGGAGGCCGCCCAGGCCGAGCGGGTGCGGGCCCGGACCGACTCCCGCCGCGAGGCGATGCTGCGCCTGCAGCGGCGTGGCCGCGGCGGCGAGCCGGCCGACCCCCGAAAGAGCTGAGCCGAGCGAGAGCCGAGGCGAGAGGCCGCCGGGCCGCTCACTGCCCGTGGATCGCGAAGTTGACCGTCAGCGAGTAGTACACCTGGACCGGCCTGGCGTCCAGGGTCGCCGGCTGGAAGCGCCAGTTGCAGACCGCTTCGAGGGCGCTGGCGGCGAAGAGCACCTGGCCGTCTGCCGCCAGCGGTTTGAGGAGCCTTGGCTGCCGGACCCTGCCCTCGGTGTCGAGGATCGACGCAAGCATCACCCGGCCTTCGAGCCGTCGTTTCCTTGCCGCCTTGGGGTAGTACGGGGAGCCATAGGCGTCGCGTATCTTCTTCGGTGCGGTCACGGGGTGAGCCTGGTCCTCTTCTCCGGGCCGCGCCGAGGCGCGCGCAAAGCGGCCACTGAAAGCCGCCTGCCGCCAGGCGGCGACGGTTGCGCCAGCCGGCCCGTAGGGCGACAGGTCGAGGTCGTAGAGGCTGGGCATGAGGCTCTCCGCCGCCTCCCAGCGGCACCGGGCCGTTGCCTGGTCGCCGGCACCGAGGCCCGCCATGGCGAGCGCCTGGAAGGCCATGGCCGTCCCGAGAGCGGCGCGCTCGGCCTCCGGCCCACCTCCCGGGGCGGTGCTGTCGAGCAGGCCGTACCAGCGCCTCTCCGCCTGCTCCGCAGCTTCCTGCCAGCGCTGCCGGCGCAGCAGATCCTCGATCGCCTCCGTCTCGGCCGACAGGGCGATGATCCTGGCGATGGGCAGCCGTCCCGGCGGGTTCATCTCGACGACGTGGAGGACCGCCACCGGCGCGCCGTTTCGCGTCGCCGGTGCAAAGCGCCATCCGCGGACGGCCTCCAGCGCCTGGTAGGCGCTCTCGGCACAGCATGCCGACAGCACCACGGGATCGCGCGGCCGGCCCTGCTCGTCGACGACGATCTCCAGGCGGAGCCACTCGCGCGGCGCCCAGGTACCGTGGCCCAGGACGGGCATCTCGCCCTCCTTCCGCGCCACGCCACGCACGTCTGGCCCCGGAGGCTGGAGCGCGACCCCGGCGGGTGCCTCGCCGGGTTGCCGCGGCGGATGCCCGGCGAGGAGCGCTCCCGCGGCTCCGAACGAGCGCAGCTCCCCGCCGGAAAACAGGCCGCTGTCCAGGCTGTTCGCCGCGGCCCAATGCCAGAGCGCCTCGTCGCTCCGGCCCTCTCCTGCCTCGGCCACGGCCAGGCGGGCCAGCCACGCACCACGGCCGCCGGCCTGGGCGGCAATCTTCGCTTCCCTCGACCGCAGCAGCTCGATCGCCGGCGCCCATTTTTCCCGGCGGAGCAGAGCGTCGGCCTCGCCGACGAGCACCGCGGTCTCCTTGTCCAGGCCGCCAGGGCGCAGCGGCGGTGGGCCGGGCTGATCACCTTCCGGACCCGCGGTGGGGGCGGCCGGCGCGACGCCGGCAGGCGCGCCGGCCCGGGCGCCTTCCCCCGGAGTGCGCAGCGGGAGCGGTAGAAGCGGCAGCAGGAGAAGGAGAGCGCAGCGCGAGAGTTTCATCGGTCCCCGGGGTCGGTCGGCGGTGCACGTGCGCCGGCGAAGGCCGGCACGGTTCGCCGCTGCAATCGCTGCAATGGGTCACTTGCAATGGGTCACTGTAGATAAGGCGATAACAACGAACTCATATCAAGGGCAGGGCCGATCTGTCCAGGCCATGGGGTTCCACGCTTCGTCCAGGACTTCGCTGGATCGGCGGCGGCGAGCATGGCCCGGCCGCGGGCCGGGC
>JASLEW010000584.1 GCA_030150965.1 Thermoanaerobaculia bacterium
CCCTGGCGCCAGCGGTCGGAGACGAAGGCAAGCAGCGCCGCGACGCCGATCAGGACGGCGATGATCGCCGTCACCCAGAGGATGCGCGGCAGCGAGGAGGAGGCCGAAGCCGTGCTGTAGGTGCCGCGGCTGCCGGCGCCGGCATGGAGATGGCCGTGGGCGCGGCGGTCGCGCGCCGGGCGCCCGTCGGCCTCCCCCTCCTCCGCGGCGTCGGCCTGCTGGACCGCGAGGTAGTGGTTGACCACCTCGTCGGCCGAGAGGCCCACGTAGCGCGCGTACTCGCGCAGGAAGCCCTTGGCGAAGACCGGCGCCGGCAGCGCCTCGAAGCGGTCCTCCTCCATGGCTTCCAGATAGCGCAGGCTGATCTTGGTGCGCTCGGCGATCTCGCGCAGGCTGATCTCGCGTGCCTCCCGCTGGCGGCGCAGCCAGCTGCCGAAGGAGCCACCGGCCTCGGCGTCGGCGCCCTTGTCCCAGGGCGGCGGCCGGAGGAGGGTGCGACGGCCGCCGGGGCCGCCCAGGCCACCGGGGTGGGGGGCGGACGAGGGGGATGCGCCGGCGGGAGCGGACGATCCGGAGGGTGGGGCGCCGGCGGGGCCGCCCGGGGAGCTGCCGTGGCCCGCTGGAGGCGCACCAACACCTTCGGCCGCCGGACGCGCTGGAACGTCGAGCGTGCCGTCCAGTTGGGTCTGGCGGGGAGGAAATCTCTGTCGTCTCGGCACGGCTTTCGACAAGGGCGCGTCTAACTTTACGCGCGCGTTCCGCCGGGGTCAAATTTTTCACCCCCGGCGGTGCGCGCCGGTTCTCAGGGGCGCTCCGCCGCCAGCTCGCCCAGCAGCAGGCGGGCACGGCGGCGGAGCGGCTCGGCCAGGCGCGGGTCGGCCGCCACCCCCCGCAGATCCGGCTTGTGCAGCTGCGGCAGCAGGCGCAGGGCGGCGGCGAGCGGCGTGGCCGGGTTGCGCGCCAGCGCCAGCCGGATCGGATAGCGGGCGCTCCAGCGGCGGTCGACGGCGATCAGCTCCAGCACCGGCGCCGGCGTCATCTCGCCATGCACCAGGGGTGCCAGGGTCCCCTCGGTGAGGCGCGGGTTGTCGAGCAGCGCGGCGATGACCCGCGGCGTGGGATCGTGGCGCAGGTGGGAGAGGACGGCGGGGGCGGCGCGGCGGGCCAGGGAGACCTTCTCCCCCACGGCGAGGCCGGGGAGGCGCGCCAGGAGGTGCTGGTCGGCGGCGCGGCGCAGGCGCGGATGGAGGCGGGCGTCGAGGCCGACCGCCATCAGGTCGCCCCAGCGGAGGCCGCCGAGGAGGCGGAGCGCCAGCAGCTCCGGCGTGGCGCGGCAGCGGACCAGGTCGCGCTTGACCTCGTGGAAGGCGAGCAGGCGGGCCTGGGCGGCCAGCTCCTCGACCGCCTCGGCGGTGACGTGGGGATTGCGCAATGCCTGCTGCACGGCGGCAGGCTGGATCTCGGCGGCCCGCTCCCGCACCAGCGCCAGGAGCTCCTCGGGGCCGGCCTCGCGCAGGCGGCGCTCCAGGTCGGTCGCGGGCGGCAGCAGGCCGGCGTCGGCCAGCGGCTCGGGCTCGTGGGCCATGGCGCGAGCTTAGCGAATCGGCGCCTCTTAAGAAGAGGACCCGCCTGCCCGGTTCGGCCGGTAGCGCCTTCGGAGCCCAGGCGTGTCGCGCAACTTACCAGCGTCGATCGGATCGCCCCCCTATCCCCCCAACCCCCTTCCCACCCCTCCGGGGGGGAAGGGGGCACCACGCCCACCTTCATGGCTCGGGATCGGCTCTTGCCGATGGGGAACTTCTGAGCCGTTGCCCATCGGCTCGGCCCCGAGCTATAGAGGTGGGTGGGGGCGCCCCCTTCTCCCCGCGCTCCTATAGAATGCCGCGAAACTGCCATGGACCTCGACCGGCTGCTCAAGCTGATGACCGACAAGGGGGCTTCGGATCTTCATCTGAAGCCGACCCGGCCGCCGCTGCTGCGCATCAGCGGCAAGCTCATCCCGGTGGACCTGCCGGCGATCACCCCCGACGAGATGGCGGAGATGCTGCTCGCCATCCTCAGCCCGCCGCAGAAGGCCAAGCTCGACGAGAGGCTGTCGGTGGACATCGGCTACGGGGTCAAGGGGCTGGCGCGCTTCCGCGGCAACATCTACGTGCAGCGCGGCAACTTCGCCGCCTGCTTCCGCCGCGTCCCCTACCAAATCAAGAGCCTGGAGGACCTCGAGCTGCCGCCGGTGATGGACGAGTTCTGCGAGCTGCCGATGGGCCTGGTGCTGGTCACCGGCCCCACCGGCAG
The DNA here is from genome assembly GCA_030150965.1 of Thermoanaerobaculia bacterium. Lineage (GTDB taxonomy): Bacteria > Acidobacteriota > Thermoanaerobaculia > Multivoradales > UBA5704 > JASLEW01. The sequence goes on from JASLEW010000584.1 coordinate 2,296, forward strand.
CGGCAAGTCCACCAGCCTGGCGGCGATGGTGCGGCGCATCGCCACCACCCGGCCGGTGCACATCATCACCATCGAGGATCCGATGGAGTTCCTGTTCACCGACGACGTGGCGTCGATCTCCCAGCGCGAGATCGGCACCGACACCATGGCGTTCTCCGAGGCGCTGCGCAACGCCATGCGCCAGGACCCGGACGTCATCATGGTGGGCGAGATGCGCGACCGGGAGACGGTCTCGACGGTCATCACCGCCGCCGAGACCGGGCACCTGGTGTTCTCGACCCTGCACACCAACAGCGCGCCGCAGACGATCGACCGCATCCTCGACACCTTCCCGGCCGATCAGCAGGGGCAGGTCCGCACTCAGCTGGCGCAGGTGCTCAAGGGCGTGGTGTCGATGAAGCTGGTGCAGCGGCAGGACGGCAACGGCCTGGTGGCGGCGCTGGAGATCATGCGCGGCTCGCCCAAGATCTGCAAGCTCATCGAGGAGGGGGATACCGGCGCGCTGCACGACGAGCTGGAGTCGTCGGTCGGCTACTACCGCATGCAGTCGCTCAACCAGTGCCTGCTCTCTCTCCTGGTGCACGGCACGATCAGCTATGCCGAGGCGATGCGGCAGGCCTCCGACCCCGAGGACCTGTCGCTCAAGCTGCGCAAGATGTTCCCGATGATCGAGGAACGAGGAGGCGACATGAGCCCGGTGACGTCGGATTTCTCCCAGATTGTCGAGCTGCAGCAGTTCAAGCGCCTGTACGAGGAGCAGGAGGAGAAGACCAAGCTCCGGCTGAGCGAGAAGGAGGAGGAGCTCGAGCACCTGCACGGGGTCATCAAGTCGCGCGACCAGCAGATCGAGGACTTCCAGGCCAAGCTCCAGGAGATGGGCCAGGACCGCGAGCGGCTGCGCGGCGACTACAACCGCCTGCGCCAGGAGGCGCAGGAGAAGATCGACAAGCTGATGGAGCGCATCAAGGAGCTCAACCAGCGGTTGATGGGCGCACCGACCGGCGGGACGCGCTGAGCGGGCGGCGGCCCTTCCTGCCTTCCCCGGCGCCCGCCCCGCCGGCAGCCACGCTCTCTCCGGCTCCGCCGGCAGGCACGCTTTCAGCCACCCCGCCGGCAGCCACGCTCTCTGCGGCTCCCCCGCCGGTAGCGAGCCCGCCCGCGCCGGCTTTCCAGCCTTCGTCCGGGCGGCGGGTCCCGCCGCCCGTCCTCAGATAGCGCTCCGCCTCATCCCGGGTACGGATCAGGCCGTCCACCTGCGCCGCGGTCAGCGCGGCCAGGGCGCGGCCGACCGCCGGGCCGGCGGGAATGCCGAGGAGTCGCTGCACGTCCTCGCCGCCGAGGAGGCGCGGCGGCGCGATGAGGGCGCGCCCCTCGCGTACCGCCAGGCCGCAGAGAGCCCGCGCGGCGCGGCGCCAGCGCTCGCGCGCGGCGC
>JASLEW010000585.1 GCA_030150965.1 Thermoanaerobaculia bacterium
GCGCCGGCGCCCGGCGGCGAGGGCGGCGCCGGGAGGGCGGAGCGCGGCCTTCCGCCGCCGCCGCCCCCGCCGCCGCGGCCCGACAACGCCGCCTATGTCCTCTACACTTCCGGTTCCACGGGCGCTCCCAAGGGTGTGGTGGCGGTCCACCGCGCCGTCGTCAACCGCCTGCGCTTCCAGGTGGCGGCCGACCTCGCGCCCGGCGCCCGCGTGCTGCAGCGGGCGCGGCTCGCCTTCGACGTCTCGGTGGTCGAGCTGTTCGCCCCCCTGTGGATGGGCGGCACGGTCGTGCTGGCGGAGGCGGCGCGCCGGCAGGAGGCGGGCTACCTGGCCCGCCTCATCGAGGCGGAGCAGGTGACCAACGCCAACGCTCCGCCGGCGCTGCTCCCGGCGCTGCTCGCCGAGGAGGCGCTCCGGCGCTGCCGCGCGCTGCGCCGCGTGGTCACCGGCGGCGAGCGGGTGCCGGCCGAGCTGCTGCCGCTCTTCGACGCGGCCATGGCCCCGCCGGCGCTGCTGGTGTCGCGCTACGGTCCCACGGAGGCGACCGTCTCGGTGACGGAATGGAGCGGCCGCTCCGCTGCCTGCACCGGCCCGACGGTGCCGCTGGGCCGGCCGATCGCCGGCGCCCGCTTCCACGTGCTCGGGCGCGACCTTCGCGAGCTGCCGCCGGGGGCGCGGGGCGAGCTGTGCATCGCCGGCCTCTGCCTGGCGCGCGGCTACCTCGGCCGCCCGGACCTGACCGCCGCGGCCTTCGTCCCCGACCCCTTCGCGGGCGCCGGCGGCGCGGCCGGCGCCCGCCTCTACCGCACCGGCGACCTGGCGCGGTGGCGCGCCGACGGCACCATCGAGTTTCTGGGGCGGATCGACCGGCAGGTCAAGATCCGCGGCTTCCGTCTGGAGCTGGGCGAGGTCGAGGCGGCGCTGGCCCGCCACCCCGAGGTGGGCGAGGTGGCGGTGGTGGACCGCGACGAGCCGGCCACCGGCGGGAAACGTCTGGTGGCCTACCTGGTGCGCCGCGCCGCCGCCGGGCAGGAGAGCGCCGCCCGTCCGCACGCCGGCCCTGCGGGCGCCGCCCCCGCTGCCGCACCCCTCGACCCGCGGCAGCTGCGGGCCTTCGTCGCGGCGCGGCTGCCGCCCTACATGGTGCCCGCGGCCTATGTGACCCTGGAGCGCCTGCCGCTGACCGCCAACGGCAAGCTCGATCGCCGGGCGCTGCCGGCGCCCGCGGCGAGCGCGGGCCTGGGCGGCGAGGGCGCCGCGCGCGCTCCCCGCACTCCGGCCGAGCGGCTGCTGGCGGGCCTCTGGACCGAGCTGCTGGGCGTCCGGCAGGTGGGGGCGGACGACGACTTCTTCGAGCTGGGCGGCCACTCGCTGCTGGCGACTCAGCTGGTCTCCCGGGTGCGCGGCGAGCTCGGGGTGGAGCTGCCGCTGCGCCGGCTCTTCGAGCATCCGACCCTCTCGGGCCTGGCCCGGGAGCTGAGCGCCCTGCAGCCGGCGGCGCCGGCGGCCCACGGTTGCGCGCCGCCGGACCTGGCGGCGATGGCGGCGGCGGCAGGCGTGGGCGAGCTCGCCGGGGCCGGCGCGATGCCGCCGATCCCGCCGGTGGCGCGCGACCGCGAGCTGCCGCTCTCGTTTGCCCAGGAGCGGCTGTGGTTCCTGGAGCAGCTGCGCCCTGGGACGCCCACCTACAACATCGCCAGCGCGCTGCGGCTGCGCGGCGCCTTGGACCGCGCCGCCCTGGCCGCCGCCCTGGCCGGGGTGGTGCGCCGCCACGAGACGCTGCGCACCACCTTCGCGGTGCGCGGCGGCCGTCCGGTGGTGCGCATCGCGCACGCGGTGAATGGGGCGCTGCCGTTGGTGGACCTCTCCGGGCTGCCGATGGCGCGGCGTGCCAGGGCGGCCGCCGGGCTGGCGGACCGGGATGCGGCGACCCCCTTCGACCTCGCGGCCCGGCCGGCGGTGCGCGCCTGCCTGCTCTGGCTGGGGCGCGGCGCCATGCCGGCGACGGCATCCGCCCTGGCCGAGGCCACCGGCCCGGCGGCGCGAGACCTGGGCGCACCTCGTGGTCCGGCGGTGCGTGCACTGGGCACACCTGCCGGTCCGGCAGCGGGCGCCCTGGGCGCACCTGATCGTCCGGCGGCGCCTGCACTGGGCGGACCCGCTGGCCCGGCTGCCCGCGCCCTGGGCACATCTGATGATCCGGCGGCGCGAGACCTGCGCATACCTGATGACCCGGCGGCGCGCGATCTCGGCACACCTGCCGGCCCGGCGGTGACAAGGCCGGGCGCACCCGATCCGGCGGCGGAGGCCGCGGAGCATTGGCTGCTGCTGGCGGTGCATCACATCGCCGCCGACGGCTGGTCGGTCGGCGTGCTGCTGGGCGAGCTGACCGAGCTGTACGGTGCCGCCCTGGCGCGGCGGCCCGCCCGGCTGCCGGAGCTGGCCGTCCAATACGCCGATTTCGCCTGCTGGCAGCGCGACCGGCTGCGGGGCGACGTCCTGCGGCGGCAGCTGGACTACTGGCGGGAGCGGCTGCGCGGCGCGCCGCCGCTGACCTCGCCGCCCGCCGACCGGCCGCGTCCCGCGCTGCAGCGCTGGGCGGGGGAGCTGCGTCCGGTGCGGTTCGACCCGGCGCTCGCCGGCGAGCTGCGCGCCGCCGCGCGCGTCGAGAAGGTGACGCTGTTCATGCTGCTCGCCGCGGCCCTGGACCTGGTGCTGCTGCGCCAGATCGGCCGGCCCGACCTGGTCCTGGGCACGCCGATCGCGGGCCGCACGCGGACCGAGGTGGAGGGATTGATCGGCCTGTTCCTCAACTCCCTGGCGCTGCGGGTGCAGCCGGCGGCCGAGGAGGGGCTGTCGGCGCTCCTCGGCCAGGTGCGGGAGGTGACGCTGGGAGCCTACGCGCACCAGGAGCTGCCGTTCGAGCAGCTGGTCGAGGATCTCGCGCCGGAGCGCAGCCTGTCGCAGTCGCCGCTGTTCCAGGTGATGCTGGTGCTGCAGAACGCGCCGTCGCGGGAGCTGCGGCTGCCGGGAGTGGCGGCGGCGGCGGTGGCGATCGACAACCGCAGCGCCAAGGTGGACCTGACGCTGTCGCTGCACGACCCCGCGGGTGCCGCGGGCGGTCTGGCAGGGGTCTGCCGTTACAACCGCGACCTCTTCGATGGCGCGACGGTGGGGCGCCTGATGCAGCAGATGGAGACGCTCCTGCGGGCGGCGCTGGCCGATCCCGCGCGGCCGCTCGCCGCGCTGCCTCTGCTGAGCCGTGCCGAGCGGCAGCAGCTGCTCGACTGGAACGACACGGCGATGAGCTGGGGTGAGGCGTGCTGCCTGCACCAGCTGCTCGCGGCACAGGCGCGGCGGAGCCCGGAGGCGCCGGCGGTGGGTTTCGCCGGCGAGTGGCTGAGCTACGGCGAGCTGGACGGCCGGGCCAACGCCCTGGCCCACCGGCTGCGCGCGGCGGGAGTGGGGCCTGAGGTGCTGGTGGGGCTGTGCGTCGAGCGGTCGGCCGAGATGATGGTGGGGCTGCTGGCGGTGCTCAAGGCGGGCGGCGCCTACCTGCCGCTGGATCCCTCGTATCCGCGCGAGCGGCTGGCCTTCATGCTGGAGGACGCCGCGGCGCCGGTGCTGTTGACGCAGCGGCGGCTTCTGAGCGGGCTCGGCGCGCCGGCCGCAACGGTGATCTGCCTGGATGCGCCGGGAGGCGCGGCGCCGCCGGCGGCCGCGGCTCCCGAGGTCCCGGTCGACCCGGACAACCTGGCCTACGTGATCTACACCTCGGGCTCGACCGGGCGGCCCAAGGGCGCGATGAACACCCACCGCGCCATCGTCAACCGGCTGCTGTGGATGCAGTCGGCGTTCGGCCTGGAGGCGGCGGACCGGGTGGTGCAGAAGACGCCGCTGAGCTTCGACGTCTCGGTGTGGGAGCTGTTCTGGCCGCTGCTGTGCGGTGCGGGGCTGGTGGTGGCGCGCCCCGGCGGCCACCAGGACACCGACTACCTGCTCGACCTGATCGCTCGCGAGCGGGTGACGACGGCGCACTTCGTGCCGTCGATGCTGCGCGCGCTGCTCGAGGCGCCGGACCTGTCGGGCGCCGCCGGCCTGCGGCGGGTGGTGGCGAGCGGCGAGGCGCTGCCGGCCGAGCTGCTGGCGCGCTACCGCGAGCGGCTGGCGGTGCCGCTGTACAACCTCTACGGTCCGACCGAGGCGGCGGTGGACGTGACCGCCTGGGAGTGCCTGCCGGCCGGGCGGCGCCGAGCGGCAGGGGAGCCGGACCCGGGCCGCGGGCGGGGCGGCGTGCCGATCGGCAGGCCGATCGCCAACACCACCATCCGGCTGCTGGATGCCGCGTTGCAGCCGGTGCCGGTGGGGGTGCCGGGCGAGCTCTACATCGGCGGCATGCAGCCGGCCCGCGGCTACCTGCGGCGGCCCGGGCTGACGGCCGAGCGGTTCGTCCCCGATCCCGGCGCGGCGGGCGGCCGGCTCTACCGGACGGGGGACCTGGCGCGTTACCTGCCGGACGGGGCGATCGACTTCCTGGGCCGCATCGACCACCAGGTCAAGGTCCGGGGGTTCCGCATCGAGCTGGGCGAGATCGAGGCGCGGCTCGCCCAGCACCCGACGGTGGCCGCGGCGGCGGTGGTGGCGCGGGGCGCGGGCGCGGCGGCCCAGCTGGCGGCCTACGTGGTACCGCTGGCGGGGTCGGCGGTGGAGCCCGGCGAGCTGCGGCGCTGGCTGGCGGCGAGTCTGCCCGAGCACATGCTGCCGAGCGCCTGGGTGGAGCTGCCGGCGCTGCCGCTCTTGCCGAGCGGCAAGATCGATCGGCGGGCGCTGCCCGAGCCGGCGGCCGGCGGCGCGGCGCGTCGCGAACCGGTGCTGCCGCGGACGCCGCTCGAGCGCTACCTGGCCGATCTCTGGCGCGACGCGCTGCCCGCGGGCAGCTTCGGGATCGAGGACAGCTTCTTCGCCCTGGGCGGCAACTCGCTGAGCGGCGCGATGCTGATCTACCGGCTGCAGGAGAAGCTGGGAGAGATCGTGCACGTGGTGACGCTGTTCGACGCGCCGACGATCGCCGGCCTGGCGGCGCACCTCGCCGCCGAGCACCCGCGGGCGGTGGCAAGGCTGTGGGGAGGCGATGGCGCCGATGGCGCCGACAGCGGCGACGGCTCCGCCGCCGCCAGAGAGCCGGAGGCCGCGGGCCGCGTCGGCGCCGCCCAGGTGGCGCGCATGCGCCAGCTGCTCGGCGCGCGGGCGATGCAGGCGGCGGAAGCCCCGGCGGTGGCCGGCGAGCGGAATCCGCCGGCGGTGTTCGTGCTGTCGCCGCCGCGGTCGGGCTCGACCCTGCTGCGGGTGATGCTGGGCGGCCACTCGCGGCTGTTCGCGCCGCCGGAGCTCGAGCTGCTGTCGTACCGGACGCTCGCCGAGCGGCGGCGGGCCCTCTCCGGCAGGGACGCCTTCCGCCGGGAGGGCGCGGTGCGGGCGCTGATGGAGATCCGCGGCTGCGCGGCGACCGAGGCCCTCGGCCTGATCGCCGGCTGCGAAGACGCCGGCTGGAGCACGCGCCGCTTCTACGGCCTGTTGCAGCAGGACCTCGGCGGGCGCCTGCTGGTGGACAAGACGCCGACCTACGCCTGGGACCGGCGGGCGCTGCGGCGGGCGGAGGAGGACTTCGCGGGCCCCCTCTACGTCCACCTGGTCCGCCACCCCTGCGCCACCATCCGCTCCTTCGAAGAGGCGAAGCTGGACCAGATCTTCTTCGGCGCCGGCCATCCGTTCACCCGCCGGGAGCTGGCGGAGCTGTCCTGGACGGTGGCGCACCAGAACATCCTGGAGCTGCGCGGCGAGGTGCCGCCGGAGCGCTGGCACACCGTCTCGTTCGAGCAGCTGGTGCGCCAACCGGGGCGGGTGCTGGCCGCTCTGTGCGCCTTCCTCGGCCTGGCCTACGAGCCGGCCATGGCGCGGCCGTACGAGTCGCGGCCGGGCAGGATGACCGACGGCATCCACGCCCAGTCGCGGATGCTGGGCGACGTCAAGTTCCACTCTCACCGCCAGGTGGACGCCGCGGTGGGGGAGCGCTCGTGGGACCCGGCGGCGGAGGCGGCGCTCGGCGAGCCGGCCAGGGAGACGGCGTCGGCGCTGGGCATTGCGCTCGCCCGGCGGGAGGCGAGCGCGCCGCTGCCGGCGAACCTGGTGGGCCTGCAGCCGGGGGACGGCAGCCGCCCGCCGCTGGTGCTGATCCACCCGGTCTTCGGCGACGTCCAGATCTACCGCCACCTGGCGCGGGAGCTGGGGCCGGACCAACCGGTCTTCGGCTTCCAGACGCCGGCGCTGAGCGGCGGCACGGTGCCGGATCGGCTCGAAGACATGGCCGCGCAGTATCGCGAAGCGCTGCTCATCTGGCGGCCCGCCGGCCCCTACCTGCTCGCCGGCAGCTCGATGGGCGGCTGCATCGCCTTCGAGATGGCGCGTCAGCTGACCGAATCGGGCCAGGAGGTGGCGCTGCTCGCGCTGCTCGACAGCTGGGCCGGCGAGCCGCTGGCTCAGGCCGCGGTGGCCACGGTGGCCGCGGCACCCGCGGCGGACGAGGTCGCCCCGCTGGCGGCTTTCCTTGCCTGGCTGAGCGGCGGAGACGAGCGGACCCTGGGCCGGGAGCTGGCCGGTCTCGACGGCGAGAGCCGGCTGGCGCTGGTCCTCGAGCGCGCTCGCCGCGCCGGCGGGTTCCCCGCGTCCTACGGCAGCGCCGACCTCCTGCGCCTGCTGGCGGCGATCGACGGCCAGCGCCGGGCGCTTCACCGCTACGAGCCGCGCCCCTACAGTGGCCGCGTGCTCTTCCTGCGTGCCACGGAGGGCCCTGAGGGGCACCCGGAAGCGACCTGGCGAAGGGTGGCGTGCGGCGGCCTCGAGATCCACCGGGTCCCAGGCGGCCACCGGTCGATGTTCCTACCGCCGCACGTGGCGGTCACCGGTGGCCTGCTGGCCGCGGCCATTCGAGCCGTCACGGCCGAAGTCGCGCGGCCGGCTGATCGCCGAAGATGATCCCGGTGAGAGGATTCAGGGCGCCGGATGCACTTTGGTCCTGGAGGCCGCGGGCGTGCGGAATACGAAGGACCGCCGCCTGGCCAATCAGAACCTCCCGGCCTGGTAGATCAGCTCGCCGTTCCTGGTGTACGCCAAGACCACCAGGCCGGAGTCGTTCACCGCGATGCTCGGTGGCCCTCCGGCCTGCCCGATGGAGGTCGGCTTCTCCGGCCAGTCGATCCGCTTGGTCGCGGGGTTCACGGTGCCGAAAAAGTAGGACAACTCGGTCGCGGTGTGGTCGCCGCTGATGTTGTGGACCTCGATGGCGATCAGGCTGTTGGTGAGAGCTACCGCGGGGGAGGGCTTGGAGCTCGCGGCGCCGCCGGACTTTGACACGTCGTAATACTGTACGCCGTCGGAGAAAGAACAGTCCAAGACATCGACCACCTTGCCGACGTTGTAGTAGAGGTTCTTCTGCTTGCCCCTGGCCTCGGACCGGTGGACCGAGACCGCCGTGGAGCCCATCAACGCCACCTTGGGGACCTGGCCGGTGTCGAATTTCCGGCTCCCGCCGAACACGATGTTCTTGTGGATGTCGATCGCTCCCGCGCGGCAATAGATCCCCGACGTGATCTGCGACTTGTGGACCTCGACCATGTTTGGGAATTCCGTCCCGAGCGCGATGCTCGGTTGGAGCCCCTGGTCGTAATACCGCTGGCCGCCGAAGGAGATGTTGTCGCCGGATACGGCGCCAACGAGGTAGTAGAGCGATTCCAGGTGCTCGAAGACGCAGACGACGACGTCATCGCGGATGGCGACCGACGGAGCGCCCCGGATGAAGGGCAAGGGAACGATGCTCCCGAGGCGCAGGGTCAAGGTGTCCCGGTCGACGTTGCCGACCCGGTACTTGATCGACTGGCTGTCGGTGTGGACCGCCACAAAGAGCGTTCCCTGCGAGAGGGCAACGCCAGGGCAGATTCCGCGCCCGTCGCTATAGGGTTTTCCGAAGGTAATGCTCATATGTACGCTCCTTGCTGCGAGTCGCGTCCGCTACGACCCTTCTGGCCAGAGCCCGAATCCGCTCGAGCGCCGCTCGCTTCGCGGCTTCGGCTTCCGCGAGATATTCGTCGATCGCTGTCATGTCAAACCTCGCTGCCCGATCATAGACCGGAAGGAGGAGCGGGCTGGCGGGAGGCGCGAGGACGTCCGGAGCGCCCTCGCCTACGCCGCCAAGGTGCTGCACCAGGAGAGCCTCCTGCCGCTGGTCTCGTAGGTCCCGCGTGCGCATCAAGGTGGACGAGGATCTGCCGCGTGCCGTCACGGTGCTGCTCATCGCCGCCGGCAACGCCCCTCGCTGGACGGCAGGCCCTGAGCATTCGAACGCCGGCGCGAGGCGTCCGGGCTGGCATGCCTGCCTCGGCAAGTGAAGGCCGGCAGCTTGCCGTCCGGAGCCGCGCGCAGCCGACCGCTGCCACCCGCCGGACCTCGCGCGCCCGCGGCGGCCGGTCGCACCGCGCCGCCTCATTCGGCGCGCCGGGTGCACTTTGTTCTATGAGATGCGGAACCCCAGGCCCCTACCCGGCACGCCGCGGCTCGATGGTGAGACCGCTCCCG